>JBARHM010000427.1:0-10585 GCA_049799235.1 Gallionella sp. | reverse complement strand
CCCTTGTTGACATCATGCGCGATCTGTTTGCAGGCCATGATGACATCGCTGATCAGGCCGGTGAAATCACCGCTAGCCTTTCCCGGGATCGCGCGCTGCTCTTCGATGATGAATTGGACCAGACTTTTGCTCATGATTTTTCCCTTTTAATATTATTTATAAATTTTTCAGCGTGCGATTTTACCGCTTTTCGTCGTTGGCCTCCACGGCTATTTGAGATTCCTGTTCAAGGATAGCGCACTGGCCCCGGCTACCTATGCGCCGGAATGCCTTGGCCGCCTGTCGCGCAAAAATAACCTCTCGCGAAAATATTTGAATCCGCCGCCAAGGTTACGGTATCCTTCGGCCGGAATTGCGCTACACCGGGTGATGCCCTGCTTGCAGCGCTTGATATCAATCCGAGAACATAAACAATACGAGGTGACCCGAATGCGATTCAGCCCGACCAAACTCCTGCATGGCCTGCTGTACACGGCTCCGGTAATGCTGCTCACATTGGTCGCATGCGGCGGGGGCGGTAGCCCGGCGCCACTCGACGTCTACTATACCGTCAGCGGAACGACCTCGGGACTTACCAGTGCGGGGCTCGTGCTGCGCAACAATGGCGGAGATGATCAGCCGGTCACCGGGGATCCTACAGGTATCACCGGTTTTACCTTTCCTGCCATCAACACCAGCTACAACGTCACTGTCCTGGAACAACCAGACCACAGAAATTGTATAGTCTCGAATGGATCGGGCCCCAGGATGTCTGTCAATGTTACCGATGTAGCCGTGAGTTGCGTCGACGCCTTCGTGATAGGCGGTAGCATCAGCGGAGTCCCAGGCACCGGGCTGGTGCTGCAAAACAATGGGGGGGACAATCTTCAGGTCGCCTCTGGTGTACCATCTTATGCTTTCAGCACACCGCTTGCGGCTAATGATCCCTATGCCGTCACTATCATTTCTCAGCCTTATGGCCAGGACTGCAGCTTTGACCCCAGCAGCGTTGACCCCAGCAGCGGTGTGGTCGGTACCTCGGATATCTTTGTGGATATAGTTTGTTCCAATACCCCCCCGCCATTACCCGAAGACAGGCATGTTTATACGGCAGACCTCGGCGCCAATACCGTTTCGGCCTACCAGGCAAGCAGCGGGGCGCTTACCGCACCCACAGCGGCAACGGCAGGGACTGGTCCTACCTCGGTCGCCGTCGATCCCGCCGGCCAGTTCGCCTATGTGACGAACCAGACTGACAACACTGTCTCGGCTTACACCATCGGTGGTACCGGCGCACTCACGCCGCTTGCCGATGTGGATGCCGGGACCACCGGCCCTCAGTCCAGCATCGCGACCGGGACGACCCCGGTCAAGATCGCGATCCATCCTTCGGGCAAGTTTGCCTATGTGGTGAACAAGATCTCCAACAGGATTTCGGCCTATAGCATCGATACCGACCCCAACAGTGTCACCTTCGGCGCGCTCGCCAGGATAGATACGGATGGCGGTGCTGCAGGCAACCAGACCACTATCCCGACCAGGCTAACCCCGGTCGCGATCGCCATCCATCCTGACGGCGAATTCGCCTATGTCGCGAATGCCAGTGATGGAAACGGAAGTGTCTCGGTCTACAGCATCGATATCGTCAGCGGCGCACTCACCGCGATCGATGCGACTGGGAGTAGCGGGAATACATACTTGGCAACGGGTGGTACGACGCCCTTTTCGCTCAAGGTGGACCCGGCCGGCCAGTATCTCTATGTGGCGAATCGCAATACCAGTGACGTCAGTATTTTTGCAATAGGTGTTGCTGGAGCTGGGACACTGTCCACACTGAATGTACAGTTTGTAACTGATGGCGGCGCCACCGACCCCGTTGCCATCGCGTTGCACCCCACCAAGCAATTCGCCTATGTGGTGAATTCCGGCAACAGCAAAGTCAACGTCTACAGCACCGCGATCAATGGGTGGGGGACCATCCAGTCGAGTGCGGCAACTGGAAGTCTTCCAATCTCGATCAGCATCGACCGGTCAGGCCAGTACGCCTACGTCGCGAATTCAGGTGACAGCACCATATCGGCCTACAGCATCAACCCAGCGACTGGCGCGCTGACTGAGGATACAGACAGTCCGTTTACGGCAGGGGTAGGAACCGCCCCGAACTCAGTCACTACCGCACCCTAGACTGCACCGACTGCAGCACGACACCAGACCCCGTTACCGGGGTCTGTTGTTTTGTGCGAGGCAATTGTCTGGTCGAGATAAAAATGGGTTGGCGTGGCTCACCAGGCGGTGGTGATGTTTTCCGCCACGGACAATTTTTCACTTGAAAATGCAAGGAATGCGACCACGCTGCTTGCGTTCTGTCGCCGCCATCTTGCCGTTAATCCGGCATACCTACCCTCCGGTCAGTTGGCTATAGAGTAATTCGATTCAACAGCCTAGTATCCGCATCAACTCAAACAAGGGGATCTGCAATGAAATATGCAAAAGGTTTTACGCTGATAGAATTGATGATAGTGATCGCAGTGATCGCTATCCTGGCCGGCATCGGTTTACCCGCCTATGGCGATTACGTCAAGCGCGGAAAGCTGGTGGAAGCGACAACACAACTCTCCGATGGCCGGGTCAAGATCGAGCAGTATTTCCAGGATAACCGCACTTATGTAGGCGGACCTTGCCCGGCCACAACCAAACACTTCACCATTGCCTGCAGCGCCCTTACTGCAACGACTTACACCATTACCGCGACCGGCAAGACTGATTTGTCCACATTCAGCTACACCATAGACGAGAGCAACACCAGGACTTCGGCTACGCCATGGGGTAACGGTGCATCATGCTGGATCATGAGAAAAGGAGATCCGTGTTGAGCGCTTTTCACCAAGCCCGGCATCAAGGATTCAGCCTGATCGAGCTGCTGATAACTATCGCCATCTTCTCCATCACACTGACATTTGGCGTATCAAGTTACAGGACATGGGTCCAGAATACCCAGATCCGCAACGCCGCGGAAACCATCCAGAACGGGATACAGCGGACGCGGGCGGAGGCAGTGACACGCACCGTCAATATTGAATTTGTTTTAGGGGCGACTTATCCCTGGAAAATGCAGTTACCTGGCAATGCTTTTAAATGCCCCCCTGAGCCTGGCTTTGATCCTGCTGTGGATATAGTTGGCACTACTTTATTAGAGTGCTCGACTACGGAAGGCTCCAAGAACGCCACTGCCACAGTTACTCCAGCGGGAGCGACGACCCTCACGTTCAGCAGCCTCGGAACAGTAGTACCGGCTGCTGACACACTCACCCAGGTTGACCTTGATTCCTCCGTGCTGGATGCGGGGGACAGCCGCAACTTGACCGTCATGATAGGCCTGGGGGGCATCGTCAGGATGTGCGACCCCAATCTGGCCCATGGCAGCAACCCACAGGCATGCTAACGGGATAATCATCATGAACATACAAAAAATCGCCTCTCAAAAACTTCCGCGCAGGGGAAAATCCGCGCAACAGGGTGTCGTCCTGCTTGAAGCGCTGATCGCGATCCTGATCTTTTCGATGGGAGTATTGGCATTGGTCGGCTTGCAGGCTGCCATGATCAAGAACACCTCGGATGCAAAATACCGCTCCGAAGCCAGCTTTATTGCACAGCAATGGATAGGGGTGATGTGGTCGAATCCGGACAATACCATTGCATACGTTATCCCGGACAACACTGATCCCAGATTTGATATTTCGGCACGGTTGCCCAGTGGTACTCGTACTGTCACCCAGTCGATTACGGACCCTAACCAGTTCGTGATTACCATCACCTGGCAGCAACCCGGGCAGCCCGTAGTACATAACTTCACCACTATCGCCAGCATCGCCGGGGGCTGACATCATGAAATCGAGCAAGCAGCATTCAGCACATTTTCAAGCCGGTTTCAGCCTGGTCGAGATCCTGGTCGGACTGGTGATCGGCCTGCTCGCGACCCTGGTCATCATGCAGGTTTTCACGGTCTTTGAAGGACAGAAGCGCACCACCGGCGGCGCGGCCGATGCACAAACCAACGGCAGCATCGCACTCTTCATGATAGAGAAGGAACTCCAGATGGCCGGTTTTGCGATGGTTGCCGCCTACAATTCACCCTTCGATTGCGAGCCGGCAAGCACTAATTATGGCGCTACCGGCATAACCAATATCTCCCCGATCACCATCACCGACGGCGGTGCGGCGGCAGGCGCCAGCGACACAGTCACGATCCGCTATGGCAGCTCGCCTTGGGGAGGAATCCCGGCATTGATAACAGACGCACCGGCGGGAAACGATGTCCCCATCGGCAACAATCTGGGCTGCAAAGTCAATGACATCGCGTTGATCGTCAATGGCACCACCTGCAACCTGACCACTGTGACGGGACCTACCGACATCGCGACCCCGCCCGTTCCTTCCACCCCGCCAATAACTGCCTCTGTCACACTGCAAAGTGTCGCAGGTGCGGGCGCCAACAGCTCTCTAGCCTGTCTGGGCGGCTGGAACGTGGTTACGTTCCAGGTCAACGCCAATTATGTCGCCAGCCCGACCGATAATCAGGCTTACATGGAAAAAAATAACGCCCCTGCGGTCGCCGACATCGTCAACATACAGGCTCAATACGGGATTTCCGCAACCTATGATTCGAATCTGGTCGTGCAGTGGGTCGATGCCACCGGCGGCTGGGCTGCGCCCACGGTCACCAACCGCAACCGCATCAAGGCGGTCCGTATCGCTGTAGTCGCGCGCAGTGGATTACTGGAAAAGGAAGACGTGTCCGTGGTCTGCAGTTCGCTCACCGCTGACAACCCGACCGGATTGTGCGCATGGTCTGCCACCTCTGCCAGCCCAAGCATCGCCTCCCCTGCTCCGGCGATCGACCTGAGCAACGATCCGGACTGGAAGCGTTATCGTTACCGCGTTTATCAAACCATCATTCCTTTGCGCAACATAGTCTGGGCCAAGAATACGTTATGAAATCACTGTCTAAAAAATTCAGTCTGGGCGCCGGTCAGCATCACGGGTATGCGAAGCAGCAGCGCGGCGTGGTATTGTTCTTTGCGCTGATCGCCCTGGTCGTGATGTCGCTCGCCGCCGTCGCGCTGATACGGTCGGTGGACACCAGCACCCTGATCGCAGGTAACCTGGCATTCAGGCAAGCTGCCACCACATCAGGCGATGCCGGGGTTGAAAGCGCGATAGTCGCGCTGGCCGCGAAGCAGACCGCGATGGATGCCGCCGGCATCAAATTGTTCATCGACGCAGCCGCCGCCCTCAACGTCACCGATGCGGCCAACGGATTTTACTCTTCAAGCGTCACTCCCGCTCTGGACCTCAGCGACCCCGATATCTGGGTCGTCGGCAGCAGCAAGCTTGTCGCCACCGACGCCAGCGGCAATACGATACGCTACATCATCCAGCGCATGTGCCGCGATGAGAATTCGCTGCCGCTCACTACAAACTGCATACTTTCTGCGCCCATACCCGACACCAACCAGAAGACCGTTCCTCTTCCACAGGAAATCTGTATCGGCGCGGATTGCCCTACGGCAGGCCAAGTCCCGCAATTTCGCATCACCAGCAGAACAGAAGGTCCGGCCAACACGGTCAGCTACGTGCAGGCTTTTGTCTATTAGGAGGCAATCATGAAATACGATCCGAATACGCAATCCACTCCCGGCCATTTACTGGCCCTGGCATTGACTGCCTGTCTCGCGCTGCCGCTGCCGTCGCTGGCCGCATCGGTCGCACTGGCGACCTCGCCATTGGCGACTTCGACCACCACTACCGTGCTGCCCAATGTGATGTTCATACTGGACGACTCCGGAAGCATGGACTGGAATTACATGCCCGACGTTGCCGACGATTTCAACGGCGAGTATGGATTTCCAAGCAACCACTGCAACGGCGTCTATTATGATCCCAGCATCCCCTATAATCCCCCGGTTTATGCCGATGGCACGAACTACTCCAATGCCAGCTTCACCGCAGCCTGGACGGACGGCTATGCCACCTCTGCCGGCACCACCGACCTCAGGACGGGGTTCAGACCAACCAGCAGTTATACGTTAGGATCTGCCTTCTATTATGCTTACTCCGGCACACAGGCAAGCAGCGACAAGAAGGACTATTACAACCAAAACAGCATCTTCTACCGGGAGTGCAACAGTTCCATAGGCTCCACGACGCAGATCGACGGTACGAATCCGGTCAACACCGTGTTCACGAAGCGCAGGCTGAACACCACCGAAACCACCACGATCACGGTCAGTGGCTCAACCACCACGACCACTTCGGCCAGCAGCATCATGGTGAACGGGGTCGAATTGATGTCCGGAACTTCCACTTCAAGCACCAGCACGAGTACCGTGGCTGCCAACATCGCCGCCATGATCACGCTGAATGGCTTTAGCGCCACTGCGTCGGGCAGCACCGTCACGATCACCGGCCCGACTTCAGCCGCCAATTTCACACCGGTCATTACTTTCACTGGCAGCATGACACTCACCGCTGACGTGTTTCCGGACACCACCGCGGCGAATCTGACCAATTTCGCCAATTGGTACAGTTATTACCGGACCCGCATGCTGATGATGAAAACTGCGTCCGGGCGGGCCTTCAAGTCACTCGACCAGCATTACCGTGTCGGCTTCATGACGATCAACAACAACGTATCCCCGGATATCCTGAATATCACCGCCTACGATACCACCCAAAAAAGCAACTGGTATCAAAAGCTCTATGCTGCCGTGCCCGACAATAGTACGCCGCTGCGCGAAGCCCTTTCCAATGCGGGCAAGATATACGCGCATAAATTAGCCTCGCTGTATGGCCTGACGTTAACCGACCCGGTGCAATATTCCTGCCAGCAGAACTTCACGATACTTTCCACAGACGGCTTCTGGAATGGCAATGCGGGTTCAACGCTTACCGGCGGCGCCATCGGCAACCAGGACGGCGCTGCTCCCAGGGCGAAATATGATGGTGCCCAGCTCAACAAGACGCTGACCCAGGTGCGGGAAACGAAAACGCAGAGAACCCAGCAAACCAGCACGCTGCAAGGAACGCGCAGCCGGGTGCTGATGAGATGCAACGCTAATGCGGCAACCTGTGGATCTGCTCCTTCCGATGGTGTAGCCAACGGCAACTGGTTTGTAGTTAGTCCCTCAGTGACTTGTGATGTTGCCAGCAACCGGCAATGTCAGATTGTCAACTTGAGCGGTACTGTGAATGCCGCGACCAGGTGCAATGACACGGCAGGTATTTCCTCTTCCGGCGGCGAGGCCACGGCCACGCTGACATTTTCTTCAAGTACCAATGCATCCATCACCAGCATCAAGATCAATGGCCAGGAGATTCTTGCTGGCAGCACCGCTTCGAGCGGCACCAGCAGCACGGTTGCGAGCAGAACCGAAACTCAAATAGATGCCTGCACTTCCTCGCTGAGCGGAAACTGCGATGTCCAGGGTTACCGCGCAAGCGCAAGCGGTGCTACGCTGACGATCACCGCGCCTGCGGGTATTGACATCACGGCCAATCCGGTCGTCGTAAAGAGCGGCACCGTGACGATTGCCGCCAGCTATACTTCAGCAACGGCGCCGACTAGCTACACGGTGAGCGGCAATGCCGACACAAACGGCAATACCTACAGCGCGTGCAGCTACACGGCCTGGAGCGCTGCGACACCTGTCTCCAGCTGCACTGCGGCAAACCGATCCACAAACAATACCTATACCCGGCTGACAGCGATTCAATGCACGACGGTTACACCACAGCAAGCGACGCTGGTCGCATCGTGTACCGCAGGCAATAGCGGTTCGCCAGACTATATCGCGACGACCTGCACGCCAACCAGCTCGACAACGACCGTCAGCGCTTGCACCCCGGAAGCTGCAACTGCCGCCAACAATTACACGACCACCACTTGCACTGCCGGCACCGGCGGCACGTCCAATACGCTGGCCGACGTGGCGATGTATTACTACCAGACCGACTTGCGTAATAGCTCGCTGAGCAACTGCATCGGCGCAGCAGGGGTCGATGTTTGCACCAACAATGTGTTCAAGACCGATACGGACACCAACACCGCGCAGCATATGGCCACCTTCACGCTGGGCCTGGGTGCGAGCAGCAGAATGAAATATTCCCCCAGCTATCTGAGCGATACCAGCGGGGATTATTATTCCGTTTTGAAAGGCCTTGCGGCTGATTCAAGCGCGACGCCTCCGATCTGTTCCTGGCAAACCAATGGCACGATCTGCAACTGGCCGGTTCCCGGTACTGACCTGATGGAAAACATCGACGACCTGTGGCATGCGGCGGTTGACGGTCAGGGCGTCTATTTCAGCGCTACCAATCCGTCTTCACTGGCCGCCGGCCTGACCAACGCACTGGCAGCCATCTCGGCCCGCAAGGGTGCAGGCGCCGCTGCCGCCACCAGCACGATGAATCCGGTGCCAGGCAACAACTTTGCCTATGTCGCCAGCTATACCACGGTGAAATGGCAGGGCAACCTGGAGGCCCGCACCGTAGACCCGACCACCCTCAAGATGAGCAAATCCGCCTACTGGTGCGTGGAGAATCTTGTCCCGGATACCTGCGCAGCTCCGGCTACCGTCGAGGCCGACTCCAGCGTCACGCCCACCGCATATAGTTGCGTCACTGCCGGTTCCACCGAAGCGACTTGCGCCACCCCGGGAGTATTCGAATCCGCGACGTCCAAGTGCAAGGTGCCGATGGCAACCAGTTGCACCGGTACGATGCCGGCCAAGGTCGCAGCAAGCAGTGATACACGGACTATTTGGACCGCTAACGATGCTCACGATGGACTGATCCATTTCGGCGGGGCACTCAATCCAACATATGGAAGCGTAGACGACCATCCAACCAATTTCGAAGCCGCGCATATCGATCAACTCAGCCAGTGGACTTCACTGACCGCGGCGCAAAAGAACGAGGCCCAGGGTGTCAAGCTGGTCAGTTTCCTGCGCGGACAGACCGATCACGAGGACCGCGCGATCAATCTTGGCGCATCGGACAACAGAGTCTTCCGGTACCGCGAGTCCACTTTGGGCGATGCGCTGGAATCCCAGCCGGTATTTATCGCCAATCCGGTATTCCCTTACGTCGATCCGGGCTACGCGGATTTTGCCGCCGCGCAAGCATCACGTGCAGGGACGGTATATATCGGCACCAACGATGGCATGCTGCATGCCTTTGCAGCGTCGGACGGCAGTGAGCGATGGGCTTACGTCCCCAGCATGGTGATCCCCAATATGTGGAAGCTGGCGGACAAGGACTATTCCGCAAGGCATACCAATTTCGTCAACGGCAGCCCGATAGTCTCGGATATATGCACGGCAGATTGCGACGGTACAAGCGGAACCCCGGTGTGGAAAACGATACTGGTGGGCGGGCTGAACGCCGGCGGACGCGGCTACTATGCGCTGGATATCAGCGATCCCGCCTCCCCTTCGTTGTTATGGGAATTCACGACTGCCGAGGATAGCGATCTTGGATACACCTACGGCAACCCGGTGATCACAGCAAAATCGGACGGCACCTGGGTGGTGCTGGTGACTTCAGGTTATAACAACACCGGCCCCGGCAACGGCCAGGGGTATCTTTATGTGCTGGATGCCGTTACCGGTGCCATTATCAGCAAGATCGGCAACGGCACGGGCAGCACCACGACCCCCAGCGGGCTGGCCAAGATCGCGGGATGGAATAACAGCGCTTCCAGCAATCGCGCGACCTATGTATACGGCGGCGACCTGCTCGGAAACGTGTGGCGTTTCGACATCAATACGCCAACGGATGCACCGCTGTTGTTCGCAACCCTGAATGATCCGTCGGGCAATCCCCAGCCGATCACCACTGTTCCGGTACTGGGACAGATCAATTTCAAGCGCGTAGTCTTCATTACTACCGGGAAATATCTGGAATCCTCGGACCTTACCAATACCAGCGTACAAAGCGTGTATGCGATCAAGGATGACAATGCAACTGCTACCCTCACCAATCCGGGCGGCAGCCCGAGGAACAGTCTGACGCTGGTACAGCAGACTATCACCCCGGTGGCGGGAACCAGTCAGCGGACGTCAACCAAGAACACGGTAAACTTCAACACTGGCCGCGGCTGGTATTCGGATTTCCCGGATGCCGGCGAACGCTCGAACATCGAGAGCAGGCTGGTACAGGGAACGCTGGTGGTCGCCACGATCGTCCCTTCGAACACCGTCTGCGCACCGGGTGGCTACAGCTGGCTTAACTTCTTCGATTATCTGACGGGCGGTCCGGTAGATACTATCGTTTCCGAACGTTACGACAATCCTATCGTGGGTATCAATTACTTCGTGAACAGCGATGGCACGAGCATCTCCATTGTGGACTC
Source organism: Gallionella sp. (assembly GCA_049799235.1). GTDB lineage: Bacteria > Pseudomonadota > Gammaproteobacteria > Burkholderiales > Gallionellaceae > Gallionella. Next base: position 195 of record JBARHM010000427.1, on the reverse strand, counting down.
CTCGGGAAATAACTTGCTGGACGATCATGTTATCGATCCGCCTCCGCCACCCAAATTCAACGGAAAGCGGGTACTGTGGCGCGAGCTGAATCCGTAAGGGAAGCACAATACGCTTGATGATCAACGCTCACTCCGGCCCGTAGCACCCGGAGTTAGCGTACTACTTTGCAAGGTGGCCGGCGTGATACATTAACC
>JBARHM010000426.1:0-5453 GCA_049799235.1 Gallionella sp. | reverse complement strand
GATCTTCCACCGCGTAATCCTTGGTGCCGCCTTCTGCCATGCGTTTCTTGCGCGTGTAGAACCACGAGAAGGCCGGCTCGATGCCGTTCGAGGCGTTGTCGGCGAACGCGAGCGAGATGGTCCCGGTCGGCGCGATCGACAGCAGGTGGCTGTTGCGTATGCCGTGCTGGCGGATCTTGTCCTTGATCTGGTCGGGCAGGCGCGAGGCGAAGCGCGGTGCGGCCAGATATTGATTCGCATCCAGCAGCGGGAACGCGCCGCGCTCGATGGCCAGATCCACCGAGGCGAGATACGACTCGTCGCGCATGATGCGCGAGATGTCGGCGGCAAACGCGCGCGCCTCGTCGGTGTCGTAGCGCAAGCCCAGCATCACCAGCGTGTCGCCCAGTCCGGTGAAGCCCAGCCCGACGCGGCGCTTGTTCTGCGCTTCCAGTAGCTGTTCCGGCAACGGCCATGCGGTGACATCCAGCACGTTGTCCAGCATGCGCACCGAGACGCGCACCAGTTGCTTGAACGGTTCGTGGTCGAAACCGGCTTGCGCGGAGAACGGGTTCTTCACCATGCGCGTCAGGTCGATCGAGCCCAGGCAGCAGCAGCCGTAGGGGGGAAGAGGCTGCTCCGCACAGTTATGGACATACAATCCATTGGCATCGAAAGCATGTACCCCGGCAACGGTCACGTCATACACATCTTCCACGCCATCGTCTTCCAATGACAGCACGGTTGCGGCGAAACGTTCCGCATTCGGCTTGCGCAGATAATTGCTTAGCAAGCCATTCAGTTTGTCCATCTTGTCGCTATCCGCAAAGCCGATCAGTTCGGCATAACGCACTATGTTCTCGCCGCTGATGATAAGTTCATGCAGTGCCTGGCATGGATATTCTTTTGCGCCACCTTTGCCATCAGGCAATTTTTTCATGCCACCGGGGCGGCGGTTTTGATAGATGGTGGAAATGATGCCGAGACGTTGCAGCATGCGCTGCACAGCCTCCAGGTTGCCGAGGTCGATCTGCGTCAGCCGAACGCTGATACCTTTTTCCTGCGCGCCTTGCACCGAACCATCGGCATCGAACATGCCGCGCAATACGCCGTGATAGAAGTCGGACGAGCCGGTTTCCATCGCCGCAGTGAAGCGCTTGCTGCCGGGAGTCAGACCCAGTTCCAGTGCAAGCGTGCGCAACGCGCCTGTCACCAGACGATATTCGCCGCGGCCTGTAACCGGTTTTTGCCACCCGTTGAAATCAGCGCGATGCGGCAACGAGCGCGCCGCCTGTTCAGCGGCACGCATGACACCTGCGACTCCGGCAGATGGAAGCATCTCCCCGCCATTGGCGATTTTCAATGCAGCGGGATCCCAAATGCTCAACACCGCTTTGTCGGTCTTGAGTGTGCCATCGCCGATCAGCAAGCCGATCAGATAGCCTTCGTCTTCATTGTGCGCGCCGCTCCATTTGCTCATGGCACGATGATCGTGCAACACGATTTGATCTTCGGTACGGAGTTCACCTGCTTTTACCCACTCCGTTTCACGCGTATAGCGCGTCATCTTGCTAACGCGCAGAACTGGATGGTCTGCGGTCAAACGCAAAGAATGTCCTTCGGCGGTCTTCAGGCGCAACACCGGCTTGGTGCCGGTGTGAAAGAAACCCTGCGATTCGGTGGGATAGGATTTGCCGTCGACTACAGCAGAAAAGGTTTCGCCGATCAGATTGCGTACCTGGCGCGCGCCCCGGTCTGTCATCACCCAGGTGTCGGCAGTGACGCAAGGATTGGTGGCCTCGATCTCCTCGCAATAAGACAGGTTGTTGTCGCGGTTCATCAGGTCGATGAACAGCACGCCCGGTTCGGCATGGTCGTAGGTGCTTTCCATGATCTGCTTCCACAGATCGGCGGCCTGCACCTTGCGATATACCCACTTGCCGTCGATGCGCTGGACAGCGCCTTGCGCCTTGAGCGATTCGGAGGGTTCTGCGCTGTGCACCAGCTCGAATGGCAGATTGTGCTCCACGGCGTGCATCAATTCATCAGTCACGCCGACGGAGATGTTGAAGTTGCGCAGGTCGCCCTGATCCTTGGCGTGGATGAAGCGCTCGATGTCGGGGTGGTCGCAGCGCAACACGCCCATCTGCGCGCCGCGCCGCGCGCCGGCCGATTCCACGGTCTCGCAGGAGCGGTCGAACACGCGCATGTAGGAGAGCGGCCCGCTGGCACGTGAATTGGTGCCTTTGACCTGGGCGCCCTCGGGACGGATCGACGAAAAATCGTAGCCGACGCCGCCGCCGCGCCGCATGGTTTCTGCGGCCTGCTGCAGTGCATCATAGATGCCGGGCTTGCCGTCATGGATGCCGGAGATCGCGTCTCCGACAGGCTGCACGAAACAGTTGATCAGGGTCGCCTGGTTCTTCAATCCGGCGGCTGAGTTGATCCTGCCGGCAGGCACGAAACCGTTCTCCTGCGCGAGGAAGAACGCCTCTTCCCAATGGGCGCGCTGTTCAGGTTTTTCAGCCTGGGCCAAACCGCGCGCCACGCGGCGGCGCACATCCTCGACCGAGTGTTCGCCCGGTTCGGCGTATTTTTCCAGCAATACTTCGGTGCTGATCTCTTGTGTCATAGCCGTGGTTCCTTCAATAGCCGAATTCTGCGCTATTTTATGGGTGATTTCGCTAAGAATTTGCAGTGCGGATACAGGCTTTTCGGAATCGTTGCCGGTGGATGTTGAGTGGGGAACGCTTTCGATTTCAAACATATAGTTACTCCCTTGAATGCGCGGGATACTTAGTCCCAAAAAAATAAAAAACCACTATATGTAGTGGTTGACCGATCTATATTGACTAATTGTAGGGGTCAGGGAGGTTTTTGCAAGCAAAAATTTTGGTCAAAAATTTTTGGCTTGGCACTACAATAACTTAGCCGAAAAAATAATTATGGGGCACGTATTTTGCTGAATGACCGGGAATCGGGCAGACCGGCCAAACCAACCTGATTCAGTGCGTAACCGGGCTATTTGCGCACTACCGTATGGCCCGCCCGGCGATGCAAATACCAGCCAGTCCCGTCAATGAAGCAGATACTCCGGTTCGACACCGTACTCGGTGATCGATTTTTCGATCTCGCCCTTGGCATTCAAACGTACGACCTTGAAGTCATGCAGTATGTCTTCGTCCATGGACCAGTACTTGATCCCGAGCAGGGCAGCGATCTCTTTCGTGGTGGCCCTTGAACCGGTAAGCAGATACCAGTTGCTCCTCTCTATTTCCTTGGTCTTCCGGTATTGCCGCCAGGCTTCGGGCGTATCGTGATCAGGATCGAGGCTGATGATCACGAAATCGATAGGGATTCTTTTCTTGTCGGCCGCTGTCTGCAATTCTTTCAGTTGCGAGAAAGTAGTGGTACACATGAAGCGGCAATTGCTGTATTCCATGGTGAGTATCATCGGCTTGCCGTTCCATTCCGACAGGCGCAACACTCTCCCCTGGTCGTGGGTGAGTATGTTCGGCAACCCGTAAAAACTTGTTTCGGCGCTCCGCGCCGGGCTGGACAACAGCGCCGCGATGGCGAGAAGCATGACCGTGAAGGCGTGGTGAAAGCCTTGGGCAGATTTTCCCCGCAATGTTCCGGTGCTGATCTGTTGAATCACTGAAGTTGCTCCATGTAAATACTCATTGCTTGTGCATTTGCGGGAATCGCCGGTCGGGTGGCGGCGCTTGGACCACTGCTATTCCTTCAATCCAGTACGTGGGAAACCAGTCCGTCCGCCAGTTTGGGTTCGAACCAGGTGGATTTGGGCGGCATCACTTCATTGGCGTCGGCAACCGCCATCAGGTCTTCCATCGTGGTGGCGAACATCGAAAAGGCCACGGCCATTTCGCCGCTGTCGACGCGTTTTTCCAGTTCCGCCAGTCCGCGGATGCCGCCGATAAAGTCTATGCGCTTGTCGCGGCGCGGGTCGCTGATGCCGAGCACCGGCGCGATCAGGTTATTCTGCAACAGGCTCACATCAAGACGCCCAACCGGATCATTGGCCGGGATCAACTCGGGGCGGATCTGCAGGCGGTACCACTGTCCCGGCAGATACATGCCGAACTCGCCGGTCATGGCGGGCTTGACCTGCGCTGCGCCGGGCTGCACCAAAAAGTTCTCGCCGATGCGCTGCAGGAATGTTGCCGCGCCCATGCCGTTGAGGTCAGTCATGACGCGGTTGTAATCCATGATCTTCATCTGGTGATGCGGGAAAATGACTGACAGGAAATAGTTGTAGCTTTCTTCGCCGTTGTGCTCCGGATTGGCAGCGCGCCGTGTTGCGGCGACACGCGAAGCGGCAGCCGAGCGGTGGTGTCCGTCGGCGATGTATAGGGCATGCATGGCATTGAAATTGGCGCTCAAACGGCTGATCGTCGCCTGATCGCGGATCACCCACAGGGTATGGCGGATGCCGTCATCTGCGGTCACGTCGGCATCGGGAGTTCCGGCTGATGCGCGCTTCAGCAACCCGTCCACCGCAGAGGAGGGAGGATAAGCCAGCAACACCGGGCCGGTCTGGGCTTTGAGCGCCTCGATCTGGCGCACCCGGTCGTCCTCCTTGTCCGGGCGGGTGAATTCATGCTTGCGGATGCGGTTGGTGTTGTAGTCCTGCACCGAGGCTGCGGCGACCAGTCCGGTCTGGCTGTGGCTGCCCATGACCAGGCGATAAGCGTAGTAGCAGGGTGAGGCATCGCGCACCAGCACGCCTTCTGCCAGCATCCTGCCGAGGTTTTCCGCAGCCTTGGCATAGACCGCTGGCGCATAGGGGTCGGTGCCCGCTGGCAGGTCGATCTCCGGCTTGGAGATGTGCAAAAAACTCCATGGCTTGCCTGCCGCGCGCACGCGCGCCTCATCCGAGGAAAGCACATCATAGGGCGGGGCGGCGACTTCGGCAGCACGGGATGGCGCGGGGCGCAAACCGGCAAAAGGGCGGATCAGGCTCATCAGGATTCCTTGTAAATCGGGCAGTTCAGAGGGTCTGGCAAGATATGAATTTCGACGGCCTCGGTATTTTAACGGATATTCGCGGTTAGGATTGCCCTAGAATGTCGTTCATGCGGAGATAGAGACTGTACCGAGTCCATATTTGTGCCGTTCCCCGATAATTCAACAGAGTAAACCCCCGGCTATGCCGGGGGACTCACGAGGGTTTGACTTATGCGGCAGTCGCACAAAGCAAAGTCAAAGTTTCTCGACAGTATTCCCTCCCCCTTGCAGGGGGAGGGGTAGGGTGGGGGTAGAAATTTAAGTATGGATGCAGTCAGCAGTTTGTACCCCCATCCCAGTTGCCCCTCGCTTTGCTCTGCCCCTCTGATATGGGGAAGGAGTGGAATCCAGCCGCCTTGAGGTGGCTCACGGTTTTATTGGCGCCTTTGAGGCGCTCACCCAGTAAGCCTCCGGCTTTGCCTGAGGTCATTTAACTTGAAAAATAA
>JBARHM010000425.1:0-3130 GCA_049799235.1 Gallionella sp. | reverse complement strand
GACTGTATACCCTGTTTGCACCATTGCGATGGCTGGGTCTTTCGCGCGAACGACTCGCTGTGCGGCTGGCGTTGACACTTCATTATGCCGAGATTGCGATGTTAAGTGACGTGAAAGCCTGGCAAGACAGATTGCACAGCCTGTTCGAGCATCATGGAGAGACAGGTGACAGAGCAAAGATTGATTTTCAAATGTGTCGTTTCATGTTCAGCGATGCGCTGTTGCTGGGCAGTGCTGCTCTTCTATTAGTGGTGACTATGCAATGAGGGTGGCTTTGGGGGTCGAGTACGATGGCCGCCCGTTTAACGGCTGGCAGAGCCAAGCGGATGGACAGACCGTACAAGACACACTGCAGCACGCATTGAGCCAAATTTCCGGTGAACTGGTCTCGGTTATTGCAGCTGGACGAACCGATACCGGCGTACATGCACTGGAACAGGTAGTGCATTTTGATACCCAGGCTCAACGTCCGCTGACAGCATGGGTGCGCGGCGCAAATGCCTTGTTGCCTGACAGCATCGCAGTGCTCTGGGCGCATCCGGTTCCGGATGAATTCCATGCGCGCTTTTCCGCACAAGGGCGAAGCTACCGCTATGTGCTGATCAATCGTGCAACGCGATTGGCTATCCATTTTGGCAAGGCCGGCTGGTATCACTCCCCACTGGATGTAACAGCAATGCAGGCTGCAGCGCAGTTTCTGATCGGCGTGCATGATTTCAGTGCGTTCCGCGCAGCACAATGCCAGGCAAAATCACCGGTCAAACATTTGCACCAGCTTGATATTCGACGGGAAGGAGAGATGCTGGTTTTTGATGTGAGTGCCGATGCATTCCTGCATCACATGGTGCGGAATATCGTCGGTTGTCTGGTGTATGTCGGCAAGGGTAAACATCCGCCGGACTGGATCACAGAAGTTCTGGATAGCCGTGAGCGTACGTTCGCCGCGCCGACGTTTGTGCCGGATGGTTTGTACTTACGGCGCATTTCTTACGATGCGAAGTGGAGATTACCCCAGAACGGGGATTGAGACACTAGGGCTGAACCGAATTCGGTACAGCAGTTTTTTCTCATTCCTGAGCTGAGCTGATCTGCATCAATCATGGTGTCAGGCGGGATGCTGCATCATCAGAGATACCGCGATATTCTTGCGGCATAGTTACGCTGAAGATTTACGTATACCGCGGCACCCGCCAGACCATTGTCGTTACCTGCACGGATCAGGAAAGTTGCAACCAGGCGAGGCGTTGCAGCCCCGCCTGTGAATAACGTCTGAATATACCCTGTATTATTTTATGCTTTGAAACCTGCTGGTCTCTTTGCCGGCCATCGTATCGTCAAAGCGGGCAAGCAATACATCCACTGCCTTGCCCCCAATTTCTATAGCGGATGGATGGAGCTTCTCGAAATTTGTATCGGTCATATTTGAGGTATCGATGAGGATGATGGCTTTTTTATCACCCGGTTCAGCTTCCTTGATCGTGGAGTCCTTCCAGATAACCGTGCCGTCCTTGTTATAGGCGATGGCTGATATTGAGGCCATTGCGCTATAGCTTTTTCTACCCACACTTAATCCCATTACATTGAGGCTAGTTTTTCCGGAAGAAATCGAAAAGTTCATGGTGATGCCGATAACGCCGTCCACACCCAGATCCTTGGCCAATTTTGCATACTTGTGCTCATCTGAAATGTACTTGTAGTTATTCGCCACATTGATCGGGTCGCTCATGAACAATACTTTCATCATTCTTTCATCTTCTGCGAGATTTTTGTATGCCTTGCTGGTGAGCACTTTATCCTCGGGAAGCAGGGTAAAGTATTTGGAATTGCCCAGGGAGCGAATGATCTTTGGATTGAGCTGATTGATGAGTGGCTGGGTATTTACCCCGGGAATTTTGTCGTTGCCCGTGAAAGTTTGTGAAAGGCCTTGTTCCCCCTGGAATGTTTTAAGCGAGGCGATTGACACGACAGCGAATTTCTTCTTGGCGCCGAAGGCGGTTTTGTTTACGTCGGCAGAGCCGGTAACGGCCATCGGGGCGCAACCAGCAATCATCACGCCAAATAAAGCAATCAAGGTCAAGTTATAAATTTTAAAAGTCTTCATCTCATCCTCCAAAGCATGTAAGTTATTTATCTGTAAGTACTGTTGCCGAAGTCCCACTTCGGCAATCGACTATGCGCGCCCGCCTTTCGGTAAGTTTGCTAAGTTGATACAAATTTATAGAGTGGCTCCGGCAAATTCAATACATAAAAGATGAAAGGTCAAAATTCCGGATGGCCGGTAGTCGTGTATTGTCTGACTCCATGGCTTGAATTACTCCTTTGCTCCGGATGACTTATACTTGCGTACTGTTTGATACGAAGCAAATGGGGGGATTGCCGCAAATGGAAAATGAAGGTGTACACGGAGGAATGCTGTGACGCGTGTAAAGATTTGCGGCATCACTCGCTTGGAAGATGCTTTGGTCGCAGCACACAGCGGTGCGGATGCCATCGGGTTGGTGTTCTATCAGCACAGCCCGCGTTATGTCAGCATTGAGCTGGCAACACAACTGGTTGCAGCGCTGCCGCCATTCGTGTCCGTGGTCGGGCTGTTTGTAAATGCCGAAGCAGAGTTCGTGCGTGCAGTGCTGGCGCGTGTGCCGCTCGATCTGTTGCAATTCCATGGGGATGAGTCACCGGAATATTGCGCGCAATTTCACAAGCCTTATCTCAAAGCGATCCGCGTCAAAGCAGGGGTGAATTTGCTACAATGCGAGTCGGATTATCGCGGCGCCAGGGGCTTGTTGCTGGACGCTCATGTGGAAGGCGTTCCAGGCGGCACCGGTACAGTGTTCGACTGGAGATTGATACCCGGGAATATATCCTTGCCGGTGATATTGTCAGGCGGACTGGATGCGGAAAACGTAGCGGCAGCAATCAAACAAGTGCAACCCTACGCTGTGGATGTTTCCAGCGGTGTAGAGGTGAGCAAGGGAATCAAGGATGCGGTGAAGATTGCCGCGTTTATCAACGAGGTCAAACGAATCGATGTACAACTATCCCGATAGCACCGGCCACTTCGGTCCTTACGGCGGCATCTATGTCGCCGAAACCCTGATGGGGGCGCTGGAAGAGCTGAATCTGGCCTATG
>JBARHM010000424.1:0-2966 GCA_049799235.1 Gallionella sp. | reverse complement strand
CGATACAGCCGCGCCCCTACCAGTTGTATCTGTCCGTCGTAAACGAAACAGCGCACGTCGTACTTGAGCAACGTAGTTTCGCCATCATCCGGGCAAACGCTGCGCTCGCCCGGCGTGGCCAGCTTCTGCGCGACATAGTCTGATTGCAATATCTCGCCGAACACGCGCTTCGTCAGTTTGTCGCCGCGATACACACCCTTGCTGCCGTAGCCGCTGACCGGCTTGAAGAACAATTCCTTGCGCTGTTGCCACAGCGATTCATCTGCGCCCTTCTGCACGACGAATGTATGCGGCACACCGGCCTGCAGCACGGCAATGTCGGATTCGTTCGCGCCGAGCGCGCGCAACCCTGCCGCATCGCTCAGCCGCGCGAGGTTGCGTTTGTCCGCGTAACGCACGAAATGCGCAGGAGAGGGCGTCACCACCACGCTGCCATCCAGATACGCCTGAAACAGCGCGGGATGCTGCCGCAAGGAAAAATCCGTCAGGCGGTTGTATACCAGGTCTATCTTGTCTTTATCGAGATACAAATCTTTGTCACGGATTTGCAACACCGATGGATCGCAAATATGTGCCGCGATTCCAGCGTGCCTGAACATGCACTGCGCCAGCAGGAATTCCGGGTAAAGGTATTGCGACTCGGGCTGCTCGTCGACGATGGCGATGGCCTTGAGCGGCGCATCGCCGCGCGCCAGCACCCACTCGTTGCGGAACATGTCGAGGAAGGATTGCTCCGGTCCGTCCGGAGAGACTGCTATTCCGGGCATCGCCACGTCGCGCTGGCTTGCGGCGAGCAACGCATTGAGGAACGCACCACCGGCGTTGGTGTTGATCTCGATCAGGCGGGTGCCATCATCATTTAGATGGAAGTCGTAGCCGTAGAACACGCCGAGGTAATACTGTCCGGACCGCGCATCCTCCATCCATCCCGGCAGCTTCACCACGCGTTCCGCCGCAGCGACCACATCGCGCATCTGTTCCATCTGCGCAGGCGTGATGAACAGCGCCGCATCGGCGAATAGGAAATCATGTCCGATGCTGATCGCATCCTGGAACTGTGCCCCCAGCGTGCCGATCGCGGCATCCAGCGCAACACGGTCAATGCGGCCGGCCGTGGCGTCTGCATTCAGTGACGCAGCATCAACCACCCAGCATGCCTTTCTTCAGGTCGTCCTGGACCGGATTCTTGCCCAGCCAGACCTTGAGCAAGGCGCGGTTGAAAGGCGCGCCCGCTATGATTCCGCGCTCCGTGCCGTTCACGGTGATTCTGGTGCCGCTGGCAGGAAGGTAATCGAGCATGATGATATCGCCCGGTTTCACTTCATGCACCGCCTCGAAAATCTGCTTCATCTGCTGAATCTGCGCATCCAGCGCCGCCAACTCGGGCGCAGAGTGATTCGCTTCGATCGCATCGCTGAAGGCACCGAACAATTTCTCGCCGCTCAAGTCGTGCAGGATATACATCGCGATACGATGCTTGTGCTCGTCGGCGATGATCGCCTCGGCAGAAGTCTGTTTCTGCGGCAGGTACAGCGCGCCGACATAGATCTTGAAGAAAAATCTGGTGCGGATACCCCCGCCGTTCAACTGCAAGACAGTATCTCCTATCTGCATTCTATCGGCCAGTTGGATACCTGCCAGATCCAGCGCGCTGGCGCTCCAGCTCAGTAGCAGTCCACAAACCAGAAAGAATATCTTTTTCATTATCATCCTTTTAGAAGAGAGGATTGGAAACCGTCGCGAGCGCCGTCAGGACAAGGCGCGAAGGGATGAGAAACCGGAGTGTACAAAAAGTACACGAGGATTTTGAGTTCCTGAGCAACACAGTCATGGCGGCGCACAGCAGGTTTACAAAGCCTCAAAGATTCCTGCCGCCCCCATCCCCGTCCCTATGCACATCGTCACCATGCCGTATTTCTGTTTGCGGCGGCGCAGGCCGTGCAGCAGTGTCGCGGTGCGGATCGCGCCGGTAGCGCCGAGCGGGTGGCCTAATGCGATCGCGCCGCCCAGCGGATTCACGATCTTCGGGTCGAGGCCGACGTCCTGGATCACCGCCAGCGACTGCGCGGCGAATGCCTCGTTGAGCTCGATCCAGCCCATGTCGTCGAGTTTCAGGCCGACCTGTTTCAGCACGCGCGGGATCGCTTCCTTCGGGCCGATGCCCATGATCTCCGGCGGCACGCCCGCCACGCTGAAGCCGAGGAAACGACCTATCGGCGTGAGGTTGTAACGTTTCAATGCGGTCTCTGAGCACAGCAGCACTGCGCCCGCGCCATCCGACATCTGCGAACTGTTGCCTGCCGTGACCGAACCCTTCTGCGCGAACACCGGCCTGAGTTTCGCCAGTGCCTCGATCGACGTATCGGCGCGCGGCCCTTCGTCCTGCGACAATTCGCGCGACTTCGTATTCACTTCGCGCGATGCCATATCAGGCACATGCTCGTCTATCTTGTACGGCGTGATCTCATCCCTGAACTCGCCGTTGTTGATCGCCGCGATGGCGCGCTCGTGGCTCTGCAACGCGAACGCATCCTGCGCCTCGCGCGACACCTTCCAGCGCTCCGCCACCTTCTCCGCGGTCAGCCCCATGCCGTATGCGATGCCTACATGCTCGTTCTCGAAGATGGCCGGATTGAACGCGATCTTGTTGCCCATCATCGGCACCATGCTCATGCTCTCGGTGCCCGCCGCGATCATTACCTCCGCCTCGCCCAGGCGTATGCGGTCCGCCGCCATCGCCACCGCCTGCACGCCGGAAGAACAAAAGCGATTGACCGTCACGCCCGGCACGCCGACCGGCAGCCCGGCCAGCAGCAACCCGATGCGCGCGACGTTCATGCCCTGCTCCGCCTCCGGCATCGCGCAGCCGACGATCACATCGCCGATGGCAGCCTTATCGAGCGACGGTGCTTGCGCCAGCACGCTCGTCAGAACATGCGCCAGCAGATCGTCCGGGCGCGTGTTGC
>JBARHM010000423.1:0-10009 GCA_049799235.1 Gallionella sp. | reverse complement strand
GCCTTGCACCGATCAAGCGCGAGAAGGTGGTAGCCACTTGGGCGCCACCCCCGTCGGTCGTGACAGGTAAATCCAGGCCGCAAGCGTCAAGGGCCCCGCCCCAACCGGTGCTGGTGAAAATAGCGCTGCCTTATTATGAATCGCGGCCCAACACTGTGCTCAGCGCCCGCATCAGCGTTTCCGGCAAGCAAGCCGACACCCAGATGATGGAAGACATCGATGCGATCGCCCGGGCCAGCCTGGACGCGCGCATGCCGGCGATAACGGCGCGCTCCATCGCCCGTGCAGTGGCCAAGGGTGCGTTGCAGGAATCCGTTGATCGTGCCGGGAGCAACAGCAACAACGATGTCGCTGCGCAATTGATCAGTTCATTGGTTGTTCGGGTTGCGACGGCTGCAACCGAGCGCGCCGACACACGCAGTTGGCTGACATTGCCGTCAGACATCCAGATGGCGAGGCTTTCCCTGCCACCGGGCAGTTATGATGTGACGGTAGAGTTATTGGGAGCAAATGATCGGCTGGTAGAAACTCAAGTGTTCCATCAAGTGTCCATCCAGAATACGCGCAAGACATATTTGACCCAGCATTGGGTGCCCGATATTCCTTCTACAAGGAGAAGAAAATGAAATTCCCTGCCATTGCCATTGTTGCGCTCATGCTATCGTTCCTGCCCGGCTGCGCCAGCAAGCCGCCTGCCACACCCGACTGGATCACCGGCGATAGCGCCACATACAGCAGCGCACAATACCTGATCGGACGCGGACAGGCGGCGGCCCAGGAAGAGGCCAGGGATCGCGCCCGCGCCGATCTTGCCAAGATATTTCAGGTGGCGGTAGTCGCGGAAAGCGAGGATGTCCAGAAATTCAAGACAGACAACACCGGACCGGGACAGTATGAGAGCCATGCGTCACGCAGCATCACGACGCGCACCGAGCAAATCGTACGCGGGATACAGGTCGCGGAAATGTGGCAGGACCCGGTTACGAAAAGCCACTATGCACTGGCGGTCCTTCCGCGGTTACAGGCTGCCTCCAGCCTGCGTCAGCAGATCAGCCAACTGGATGAGGCTACCGGCACACAAATCGAGCAGTCTCGAAAGAATACCGACCTGTTCCTGAAGATCGCCGCGGCGAACTCGGCTTTGGAGTCGCAGCAGCAGCGCCATGCTTTGCAGAAATCCCTCCAAATAGTTGATGTCACCGGACGCGGTGTCGAAGCGAAATGGAACAGCGTGAAACTCGAAAGCGACCTTGATGAGTTGTTGAAGCGGGTGCGGATATCATCAAAGGTGGCGGCCGGTTCTGCCACCGGACTGGAGGACGTGGTGGCCGGCGCGCTGGCCAATGCCGGATTCATGATCGAGACCGGACAGAATCCGGATTTTGAGTTGCAGGCGAAGATGGAATTGGCTGACCTGGGGATGCAGCAAGGCTGGTACTGGCAGCGCGGCGTCCTGGAAATCTCCTTGACGGAATCTGCGTCTGGCCGAGTCCGAGGCACCAAGCGCTGGAACATCAAAACCAACGCCCAGGACAGGGAAAGTGCGATAAAGCGTGCCTTGAATGAGGCGGACACTATCCTGAAGCAGGAGTTGCGGACAACGATAATCGATATGGCCACCAGCCGCTGACATCATTCGGAAATGCGAACAGGACAGATACATGTCCCACGGCCTTGGGACCTTAAAGGTTCATGCGCCGGTACTGTATCGCCTCGGCAATGTGCTTGGTCGCTATGTGATCAGCCCCTTCCAGATCGGCGATACTGCGCGCCACTTTGAGCACACGGTGATAGGCGCGTGCGGAAAGGTTGAGGCGGCCGATAGCCTGTTGCAGCAGTGCGGCACCCTGCTCATCGGGTGCGCAAAGCGCGTCGATTTCCGTCACCGATAGTTGAGCGTTGGCCTTGTCCTGGCGCGCGAGTTGGCGTTGCCGCGCGATCTCGACGCGCGCTTGCAAATCTGCACTTGTCTCCCCGTCTGCCTTGTTCAGCAGATCCTCCTGCGGTACGGCGGGGACTTCGATCTGGATATCGATGCGATCCAGCAGCGGGCCGGAGATCTTGCTGCGATAGCGTGTGATCTGGTCCGGCGTGCAGCGGCACTTGCCGTTGTAGTGACCTTGATAGCCGCACGGACAGGGATTCATCGCGGCTATCAATTGGAACCGGGCAGGAAAATCGGCTCTGCGCGCGGCGCGCGAGATCGTGATGCGTCCAGACTCCAGCGGTTCGCGCAACACTTCAAGCACGCTGCGCTCGAACTCAGGCAACTCATCGAGAAACAGCACGCCATGCAGCGCCATCGAAATCTCGCCGGGACGCGGATTGCTGCCACCGCCGACCAGCGCCACGCCCGATGCAGTATGGTGCGGCGCGCGATACGGACGCGACTTCCACTTCATCACATTGAAACTTCCATCCAGCGATTGCACGGCCGCGCTCTGTAATGCCTCGGTCTCCGTCATCTGCGGCAGTATGCCGGGAAAGCGCGCTGCCAGCATGGATTTGCCGGTTCCCGGCGGTCCCATCATCAGCACACTGTGTCCGCCGGCAGCGGCGATTTCCAGCGCGCGTTTTGCCTGGGCCTGCCCTTTCACTTCCCGCATATCGGGATAATGCGGTCGTATGGTTTGCGGCTCGCTGATGTATTGTTGGATCGGTTCACGTCCTGAGAGATGTGCGGCAACTTGCAGCAGCGACCGAGCCGGATACACCATCGCATTTTGCACGAGCGCGGCTTCGGCTGCGTTTGTTTCCGGCAGCATGAAAGCACGCCCGCTGTTGACGGCGTGATAGGTCATCGCCAGCGCGCCGCGTATCGGGCGCAGTTCTCCGGTCAACGCGAGTTCACCGGCATATTCATATTCGGCAAGATTGTCTGAGGGTATTTGTCCGGTCGCGGCGAGGATGCCGAGTGCGATCGGCAAATCGAATCGACCACTTTCCTTGGGCAGATCGGCGGGAGCGAGATTGACGGTGATGCGGCGTGCGGGAAAATCGAATCCGCAATTCTGCAGAGCTGCGCGCACGCGGTCCTTGCTTTCCTTGACTTCGGTTTCCGGCAGACCCACGATCGTAAAACTGGGCAAGCCGTTGGCGATGTGCACCTCGACGGTGACCAGCGCGGCTTCCATGCCGGACAGGGCGCGGCTGTATAGAACAGCCAAACTCACAAGCACCCCTTAAAACTCAAAGTTTCGTCGCCATACTGCGTTGCGCTCGAAAAATCTTGCTTACATATACTCACATATGCGGCGCTGCGATTTTTCTCGCGCGCCTTGTCTGGCTTAGAAATTTGAATTTTAAGGGGCACTTGATATAGGTCGATTCAAGTACGTAACTTGCGATGCGCTTCCAATTCGGCAACCTTGGCTTCCAGTGCAGCCAGCTTTTCTCGTGTGCGTGCCAATACTTGCGCTTGCACATCGAATTCCTCGCGCGTCACCAGATCGAGTTTGGCGAAGCCTTGAGTAAGCAGCGCGCGCATATTTTTCTCGATGTCTTTGGCGGGACTGCTGTTTGCCGCTGCAGTCAATTTGGCGGTAAGGTCCTCGAAAAATTTCGCGTTCAACATGATTGCTCCATGATGGTCTGTGTCAGTCAGTGTAGCAAATAATCCACCCGTTCTGGATGGACGCACACAAGCGGTGCGCAAGGGCATCATTGCGCCTGAAATTGGTGCGCATATATTTTACGGGCATCATGCATGAAATGTATTCCATTGTTTAATAACGATAAATAACTTTGGCACGGTTGCTGCTGATATCAGCATGCGGAATTCTTTACCCCCGCCTTTTAACTTAACCATATAAGGAACGCATCATGAAGAAAAGCAATCTCTTGAACTCTTTGATCTTGGCAGCGTTGGCAGTGCCTAGCGTGGCGATGGCGGCGGATGCTCCAACTGACCCTGCAAGCCGCCCACACATGGTAATGCCAGCTAAGTCTGCCACTCCTACTTTTGGCGATATGTTGGATGCTTCCGGCGTGAGCATCAACGGCTATCTGGATGTGGCCTACTCCTACCTCTCGGGTACAGGTGCATTTACCAGCGGAACCGCCAACCGGGTATTTGACACCGAGCCGAACTCGTTTAACCTGCACCAAGCCGCTATCACGTTAGCGAAGCAACCGAAAGAAGGTTTCGGCGGCCTTGTCAACCTGACGCTTGGCAAAGATGCGGGTGCCATCAAGTCCTATGGTCAAACCAGCAATGATTTCGATGTCACTCAGGCTTTTGTGCAAAATTCCGTCGGTTCCGTTACCGTCATTGCCGGAAAATTTGTTACTGCGTCTGGTGCCGAGGTTATCAACAGCACCGCCAATGCCAATTATTCTCGCTCCATTCTCTTCGGTTACGCCATTCCGTTCACTCATACCGGCTTGAGAGCGACTTATGCCGCAAACGATCAGTTGAGTCTTATCGCAGGCTTGAACAATGGCTGGGATCAAGCAAAGGATGCGAACAAACAAAAAACACTAGAGTTGGGAGTCTCCTACATGCCAGTCAAAACATTCATGCTGACAGTGATAGATTACAGCGGCAGAGAGCAGTTCGCCAGCAATGTTGATCCAGTTGGTGGACAACGTAATTTGTTGGACATCGTGGCCACCCTTAATGCCACCGACCAACTCACTTTCGTGCTGAATTACGACAACGGTACCCAGGAAAACGACAGCACTCTTATCAAGGCCAAGTGGAGCGGCGTGGCGGGTTACGCCAATTACAAAATGAATGATCAATGGCTGGTGTCGTTGCGCGCCGAATCTCTTGACGACAAAGACGGATACCGTACCGGGGTCGTTCAGAAGTGGAAAGAAGCAACCTTGACCCTTGGCTATATGCCAACCCAGTCGGTGCAACTGCGCGCGGAGGTTCGGGCGGATAGCTCCGATCAATTGTCATTCATCGGTTCCGATGGCTTGGCCAAGAAAAGCCAGAATTCGATGGGCTTAGAAGCCATATACAAATTCTAGCCATGCCGTATAGGCGTTACGGTCACTAAAAAGGAGAAAGTTATGAAAATGGTTGTCGCTATCATCAAGCCGTTCAAGCTCGACGAGGTGCGTGAAGCATTGTCCGCCATAGGCGTGCAAGGTATCACCGTCACCGAGGTCAAGGGCTTTGGCCGGCAAAAGGGCCACACCGAGTTGTATCGCGGTGCGGAATATGTGGTGGATTTTCTGCCCAAAGTAAAACTGGAGGCCGCGATCAAAACCGACATGCTCGATCAGGTGTTGGAAGCGATCGAGAAGGCTGCCAATACCGGCAAGATCGGAGACGGGAAGATATTCGTCACCGACCTTGAACAAGTAATACGCATCCGCACCGGTGAATCCGGCCCGGATGCACTGTAAGGAGAACTCAAATGAAAAAATTATTCGTGCTCTTTACTTTAATGGCGGCGCTGAGCGGGTTGTCTGTTCCGGTTTTTGCTGAAGATGCTGCAGCTCCAGCAACTGCCGCAGTAACCGCGGCAGCTGAAACTGCAGCTCCCGCCGCTGCACCTGCTGCACCGGCAGCCGCTCCGGCTCCCGTCCCCAACAAGGGCGATACCGCATGGATGCTGTCAGCGACTGTGCTCGTGATCATGATGTCCATCCCCGGACTGGCACTGTTCTACGGCGGACTGGTGCGCAGCAAGAACATGCTGTCGGTGTTGATGCAGGTGTTCACGATCTTCGCGCTGGTCATCGTGCTGTGGGCGATCTATGGATACTCCATCGCCTTCACGACCGGTAACGCGTTTTTCGGCAGCTTCGACCGCTTGTTCCTGAAGGGCATCTACGATCCTGTAACGGGTGCAGTCGCCAATGCGGCTACATTCAGCAAAGGTGTCGTGATTCCCGAGTTCGTCTTCGTCGCATTCCAGGCAACTTTTGCTGCCATCACCGTGGCGCTGATCGCGGGCAGTTTTGCAGAGCGCATGAAGTTTTCCGCTGTGCTGGTGTTCTCGGCGCTGTGGTTCACTTTCAGCTATCTGCCGATCGCGCACATGGTCTGGTTCTGGCCCGGCCCGGACGCCTTCACTGATGCCAAGGCTGCGGCAGACGCGGTCGCCTCATCCGGCTGGTTGTTCCAGAAGGGAGCGCTGGACTTTGCGGGCGGCACGGTGGTGCATATCAACGCCGGCGTTGCAGGTCTGGTCGGCGCTTACCTGGTTGGCAAGCGCATCGGTTATGGGAAAGAGCCTATGGCTCCGCACAATCTGGTGATGACCATGATCGGCGCTTCGCTGCTGTGGGTGGGCTGGTTCGGTTTCAACGCGGGTTCCGCGCTGGAGGCGGGCGGCACAGCGACCTTGGCTTTCGCTAACACACTGATCGCAACTGCAGCCGCTGTGCTGACCTGGTTGGCTGCGGAATGGCTGATCAAGGGCAAGCCCAGTCTGTTGGGTGCAGCGTCAGGTGCAGTGGCTGGCCTGGTCGCCATCACCCCGGCTTGCGGCTGGGTCGGCATAGGCGGCGGTCTGGTGGTAGGCGCACTGGCTGGTGTGGTGTGCTTCTGGGGTGTGACTGGCCTGAAGAAACTGCTCGGTGCTGACGATGCGCTCGATGTATTCGGCATCCACGCTGTCGGGGGCGCCTTGGGCGCGTTGCTGACCGGCGTGTTCAATACCTGGAAACTGGGCGGCACCGGCATCATCGATTACGTGAACAACACCATCGTCGATACCGAGATCGGCGCGCAAGTATGGATCCAGGCGCAAGCCGTCCTGACCTCGATCATCTGGTCCGGTGTGGTCGCCTTCATCTGCTACAAGGTCGTCGATCTGACCATCGGTCTGCGCGTACCGGAAGAAGCGGAACGCGAAGGTCTGGATACCACGAGTCACGGAGAACGCGCTTACAGCGTTTAGACCCTCTGATGGAGCCACTGGTGAAACTACTAGCCATCTGACTAGCCCAGCAAACAACTCTGGGCAAGTCATTGGTTATAGCCATCCGACTAAGCCCGCGCAAGCGGGCAAGTCGCTGGTTATCCTCCGGAGCCTCAAGGCTTCGTTTCAAGGGCACCGCAAGGTGCCCTTTCTTTTTCGCCGGATATATCCGACCTGGAGCAAGCGGATACTATTATGAAAAGCAATAGATATTGAGTTCAATCCGCCATGGTGCTGCGCGAGAATCCGCTGCGCGAAAATTCATGATTGGCAGTCATGAAGCGCGATAACACGGATTGAGTCGACATGCTGAAACCGCGATACAGGTCCATGTCGAAATCGGACATGCGTATTTTGTGAGCCGCATTGCCGATATCACTGATGAATGTCGCCCAGTCCGGGTAACGCTTATTCATGTCCTTCTCCAGTCCGCGGTGGATGACGCTGACCAATTCCGGCGGCAATTCCTTGCGTATGGTCTTGATAGGGATGGCAGGATAATTCAATACTGCAATGCGTGCGTCGAATTCGTTATCGGCTTCGAAGGTGTTTTTTCCGGTCAACAGTCGATACAGCGTCGCAGCCAGCGAATAGATATCGGCACGTTCGTCGAGCGGCTGCCCTTCCAATTGTTCCGGTGACATGTAGGCAAGGCTGCCCGCCACCATTTCGCCGCTTGTTCCCAATGGAATCGCACAACCGAAATCGGTCAGCTTGGCCATGCCGTTGGGCATCAGCAGAATATTTTCCGGCTTTACGTCGCGGTGGATCACGCTTTGGGTGGCGATGTATTGCAGCGCACCAGCGATCTGTTCGATTACCGACAAAACTGTGTTGATCGGCAGCAGCGTTTCTGTATCTTGATGATGATCGAGCGATACGCCTTTGACATACTCCATTACCACGTACGGACCGTTTTGCTCCTCCAGATTTGCGCTCAGCACACGCACGATGTTTTTGTGGTGCAGCCTGCTCGCCAGTTCAACTTCATTGGCCAGCAGCTTGCGGTAAGCATCGGACTGACGCGTCATGCGGAGTTGCTTGATGGCGGCCGAAACGAATTTGTTTTCTTCGATGGCGAGATAGACGTTCGAGCTCTCGCCGACCCCGATCTGCTCGACGATGGAAAAGTTGCCAATACGTATTGGTGCGGAGGGAACTGCCATCCAGGAGGTTCAGTGAAATAAGTCGTCGTATTCGACAAGCACCGGCAGAAAAGATTCCGCTTGACGCAGGCTGCATGAATACTACGGATATATTTCACAGCATCATACTTGCTATCGCTTGCAAGTATTTATGCCGGGGGTGGGCAAAAAATCAATGCATGTTTACTTCGCGTTACCGTTCAGCGTTGCCTTCAGTGTGGCGCCGGCCCGGAATGCCGGCACCTTTGAAGCATTGATCTGCAGTGATTTGCCGTTCCTTGGGTTGCGGCCGATGCGAGCAGCGCGCTCGCGAACTTCGAAGATGCCGAAACCGGATAAAGTGATCTTGTCGCCCTTTTCCAGGGCGCTGCTGATAACCTCAATCAGTGCTGCAACATAACGATGCGAATCTGACTTGGTGCCGCCAGTCTTGTTGGCCAATGTGGCGATGAGTTCTTTTCTGTTCATTATTACCTCTTGTACGTTGCTGCACGTTGCAGGATTGAGGATAGTATTCGTGTTTAAGTTTGTATCAGTAACGCCCGTGGATGCGATATATGTAATTGCTCATTTCCGCATTCTCGGCGTTCTTTCGTCTGGCCACGGCATGTACATGCTGAATCAAATTGCGCATTACGCAATACACGATGGAAGGATGTGTATGAAGCAAGGTCTCAAGCCTGGAGCGTTGCAACAGTAGAACAGCGCTATTTTTTTTGACTTTTAACCTGGCGCTGATGTTCACAATATTGCCGCCAATAAAGCTGATAATTCTTGCTATATCGCCCGGCATTTCAAGATGCAGCAACACCGACTCATTGCCCACCATTGCGCTTACCTCGATTTCACCCTCGATCAGGATCATCAGGGTATCTTTCAAGGAATCGTCCAGTTCGGCAACAAGTTCCTTGACCTCGAAGTATTGAACGGTAAAAAGGTTGGCCAGCACATTGATTTCAAAGTCGCGTAAATTTTCCACAATCCTGCTGTTGTGCAGTGCTGTCAAAATCCGTTCATCGGGAATTATCAAATTTCCCATCATGTGCATCGCTGCCAGAGGTTTACCATAAGGCGTGTCAAACTGGTTATCAGACATGTTAATTTCAACAATAAGTATAGTTTCCTTGCAGTGGTGCCGAGCCATCGTTCAGCCGGCTGTATAGATGCGTTATGCAGTATGAGTTGAGCAAGTTGCATGCCTGATTCAAAATAACTCGTTTTCCTTGGCATTTTCCAAACCCGTATTCCCTAGGACCAGAACTGCTGACACGGCCTGAATTGACTCTGGAAGCCTATTTACAACAGAAGACAGCATGCGTGCGAGGTGAAGAAACAGCCTTCGAACGAGTTGAAATACACGCATGTCAGGCATTCATATTTATAGGCTTTCGCACCAATACCAAGCGTAGCGCACCTTCAAAGTGCGAGAGCAGCAGTCATAGCCGGGTTGTATCGATACTGAACGGAGCGAAGAATGCGGCGGGATAAGGATGTTGAATTGAAATAAACGCTGCCAAAATCAAAAGCATTGGATGCAGATTACTATTTTTCACTTGGATACGATAACCAATCCTCGGGCCTTGTTGCTGGTTTTATCTATTGTGGCGATAGCTTGGCGCAGCGTGGCGATGCCGACCCACACAGGTGGATATTTGTACTTGGCCACATCGAGTATCAGCACACTGTCGGATTGCGCGTCATAGGCGGCCAATACCGACCAATGCCCACCACCGGCCTGTCCGAGATTGGCACGCAGATAATTCGCCAGCACGTACCGTCCGTCATCTCCCAGCGCTTTCTGCAACAGGTCGCGCAAACTCTGGTCGTCGAATGTGTCACCGGCGATGGAATTCGCGGTGACTCCCTGGTGGGACAGCGTTTCGGCCATCTCCTCACGGGTCATCCCGATGGCGAGCACAGTCTCGGGGCTGATGACCTTCGCGACATCGGGCGTGAAAAAATTGCTCTGGGTGAAGTACGCGT
>JBARHM010000422.1:0-6799 GCA_049799235.1 Gallionella sp. | reverse complement strand
GATCTTCCTTGCGCAGTGCCAGCATCAGAAAATCACAGGCGCTGGCGCTGATGGTCAATTCCGGCTCCCGGTTGCGACGGCACGCGACCATGCCGCTGCGGTCGAGGGTAAAATAATACGCCACACCGGCATCTGTCACTTGAATGCTGATGAGCTTGCCGTGCAGGGGTAACATCACTTCCGAACGGAGGGTATCACCCAGCACCAAATTAACTGTCTGAACGAACAGCAGGGTCTGTGGATACCCCGGCAGAATGGACAGCAAATCGCCGACCGGTCGGGGAAGTGTGAATGGTTGAATATTCATTTCGATTGCTGGTTCCGTATCCTTCTCAGGTACTCAGTTCATGCCAGTTGATTATATTCGCATTCGTCTATCGCGGTGTTTCATTCATGTTGTACGGCACTTGCGGGGAATGTTTGCTCCATACCCGGTTTTCCGTGCCAATATCCGTTGCAGCCTGCTTCTGGAAGCAGGTTCTCGATTTGCTGCAGGACATTTTCGCCGCTTACCCGCTGCTCGATGCAGTCGCGGAACAGGCGAATGATTGTTGCACTATGTTCGGATTGCGGGCTGATGCGTGCAACATCTACCCCGATATTTTTCAAGGAGTCCAGATCGCCGATAAGGTTGTACACCAGGGCGGATTGGGTCTGGGTGCCGTTGATCACCAGAAACGGCTTGCCTTCGCGGGTGCGCATGGTCTTGCCGTCAGGATCATTGATACAGAGGAAGCGGCAGTCGTCTTTGGGTAAATTGTGAAAGCGTGCGTTGAAACAGCGCGAAGAAAATGCCAGCGGCAGCCTGCCGTAGGAAAATACTTCCGTTTCTATCCCTTCCGGCTTGGAACGCTGCAGCGGCTGTAGCGCTTGGAGCGACATTTCTACCGGCATGACCCAGCGCCGGGCACCGAGAGACGCGATCAGACCCAAAGTCTGCGGGTTATAGATATTCAAATAGGGACCGGCAATGAAAGGCACGCGGCCAGCCAAACGGTGAACTGCCCCCATGTCATTGGCTTCCACTGAGAGATCGCCGTTTTCGGTGATCCTGCGCATTGATTTGAGATCGGACTCGGATTCGATCAGGGTGAGCGTGGAAAGAACCACCTCCTTTCCGGCGGCAGCAAGCATCTTCGCCACTTCCAGCCAGTCCGACAGGCGCATGACATGGCGTCGCGAGCAAACCGTTTCGCCGAGATAAACGATATCCACCGGTGTAGCGGCAATTTCCTCATAGTATGCCTGCAGCTTTTCCCGCGGCCAGTAGTAAAGGATGGGTCCGAGTGCAAGTTTCATGGGAACCTCATTTCCATGGCCGATGATAAGCCCCCAAAGTGTGTTGCTGGCCTTCGGAGATTTTTCCAAGTTCTGCAGTCCATGAAGGTTTGACGGTAAAACCTGGAGGATTTTTCATGCACTGGTCTATCGCCTCGCGCCACACTCGGGTTACCTGCGCCACATAGGCTGGACTTCTTTGCCGTCCTTCGATCTTGAGGCCGCGAACTTTGATGCGCAGCAACTCCGGTAACAGCTCCAGCGTGTTCAGGCTGGTCGGTTCTTCCATTGCATAGTAGGTTTCTCCTCCCACCTCGAAACGTCCCTTGCATAAGGTGGGATAGCCGGCATTTTCATCATCGGCGTAACGGTCGATGAGTACGCCGTTGAGACGTGATTCCAAGCCCTTGGTGGTTTTCTGCCAGCGCACTGCCTTGGGGGGCGAACATACACCACAGTTGTTGGGGGATTCGCCGGTGACATAGGAAGAAAGGGAACAGCGCCCTTCGACCATGACGCACAACCCGCCAAAGCCGAATAACTCGAGCTCCACCGGTGTGCCGCCGGATAGCTCCTCGACTTGCGCAAATGACAACACGCGCGGCAACACCGCCCGGCGGATGCCAAAATGCTCGTGATAAAAATTGATCGCTTCGTAATTGGTAGCGGAACCCTGCACCGAAAGATGGAGGTGCAATTGGGGGTGAGTCTTCATCGCATATTGCATGAGACCGGGGTCGGCAAGGATGACCGCATCTATGTCAAGATCAACTGCCAGGTCGATCGCCTTCTTCCAGCGCTCCCAGCCAACAGCCCGGGGATAAGTGTTGAGCGCCAGAAATACTTTCGTGCCTTTAGCGTGTGCATATTTGACGCCCGTGGACGCAGTCGGCCCATCGAAATTGAGACCAGTGAAATTGCGGGCGTTGGTGTCGTCGCGAAAACCCAGATAGACGCAGTCCGCACCGTTGTCCACGGCGACTTTCAGCGCTGGCAGGCTGCCTGCCGGACAGACCAGCTCCAGTTTGTATTCAGGCAGCATCAAAGATAGCCTCCTGGGCGGCTGGCAGTTTGGCAAACTCCCCCTGACGATGACCGCGACGTTTCATTTCCAGCTCGATACCATTCAGGATATTCCATTTTTGTGAACACCATGAAGGGGCAAGCAGGATGTCTTTTGAGGCAGTGCCGGTGATGCGGTGGTATACGATATCGGCAGGGGTGCGCTCGATCAGGTCAGCCGCGATCCGAATGTAGTCAGCCATTTCCAGCGGCTGGTATTCGCCGCGCCGCCACTCGGCGGCCAGCACAGTGTTTTTGACCACATGCAGCGGGTGTATCTTGAGGCCGTCGGTTCCCAGGGCAAGCACGGTATCGAGCGATGCGTGGTAGTTGCGCTCTGTCTCTCCGGGAAGGCCGATGATCAAATGGGTACATACCGGAATCCCCAATTTTCTTGCCGCGATCACCGTTTTTTCATATTCCCCAAGGCCGTGGCCGCGGTTCACCCGCTTGAGGGTTTCGTCGAAAGCTGATTGCAATCCGAGTTCCAGCCACACCACCAAGCCTCGATGTTGATAGCTCACCAGCAAATCCATCACCGCTTCGGGAACGCAGTCGGGGCGCGTGCCGATGGACAGGCCTGCCATGTCGGGTTCGGACAAGGCCCCTTCGTAGAGCGCGGCCAACGTGGCCACATCAGCGTAGGTGTTGGTGTAGGCCTGAAAATAGGCCAAGAAGCGGCGCGCCCGGGTGCGCTTTGCTATGGCGTGTTTGCCGCGTCTGATCTGTTCAGAAAGCGGGGGAGGGTTACGCCCATTCGGGCTGAACGAGGCATTGTTGCAGAAGGTGCATCCCCCCATCCCCTTCACGCCATCGCGGTTGGGACAGGTAAGGTCCGCATCGAGCGCGATTTTGTGCACCCGCTCGCCATGCTGCTGCAACATGTACTGTCCGAAGGTAAGGATGTAGTCAGAGAGTGCCATTGATCACAAGTAACACGATTTTATGAGATTCAGACTATATGCAGGCAAGGAAAATCTACTTTGATATAGGTCAAGATGAACTTGAAATCCAGCTTGATAGGCAGGTTGTAAATCTTGAAACGGCTCCGGAAATAAAATAACCACCTGACCAGAAGTTGTCACATGCCATAGCTGCTATTTGTCAGGTTTTTTGAAATCCGGATTCTGGTAACAAAAGCCCTTCTTGCTTTCGGCGATTTGGGCGCATGTTTCGTAGTCGGAATATTTACATTCCGTACTCCACGTCACTATGCAATAGGGTGCCACCTTCGATGCGGCAAGCTTGTCATCCTGGTCATCGGCCACACAATCACCCTGGTTCCCGTTCGCGCGCTTGCATTCATCATAAGTGTTGTAGTTGCAGTCATCCACGCGAATCTTTCCTTCCGGTGTGGTTGCGCAAAATGAAGCCGCAAGCGTATATTGCGGCAGCGCGATTGCGACGTACAGCAGCAGGCTTGCAAGAATTTTGTTGGTTTGCATGGCGATCTCCTTTGCACAGCCCGGTGACATCATCCAGTATGGGATCGACGGGCGCTGGAACAATATGGAATTATAGCGCTTTATAGATGTATGGAATATACATGATAATTTGGTAACCTGATAGATATGACGCTGTTATTCGTTATGCGGCGTATGACTTGTCGAATATCGCAATATCGTCGCGAAAGATCAGACTAATAATAGGTGGGCCAGTCTTATGAATATCCAGGTGAAAACGATAGCCTCAATATTGATGGTCATATCAATACCAGTTGCACAGGCCATGGATGGGAAAGACCTGTTGGCAGGCTATAACTCGTATAAACGTGGCAAGGCAGGAATTGCTACGGGTAAGGATGCATATGACGGAGGGCAGTTCGACGGCTATGTTTCGGGCGTTTTTGATTCCGCAGTTGGCATTGCCCTCTGTGTGCCGGCCGATGTTAAAAGCGGCCAGATACAGGAGGTGGTAGGACAGTTCCTGGAGACACACCCGGAGTCCCGCCAGCGCTCCGCAGTTTTACTCTCTATGCAAGCACTGATGAAGGCCTTTCCCTGCAAGTAAATGGTCTAGCTGCAACAAACGCTGTTTGATATACCCTTACATAACGTGAGATAAGTATACTTGTTTCCTGACATGAATTTCGCTAACCTCATGCTTCAATCCCTAAGGGAGGTCTTTTGAAAACTATTGCATGCTGGTCATTGGTTATCGCTGTATTGTTCATCTCAGCAGCCGAGGCGAAGCAGACCATCAACGGCTGTCAGATCAAGCGCAGAACGAGTTGCCCCGGCGCCAACCTTTCGGGTGCGAACCTGACCAAGTCCAATCTGGCAAGTGCCGATCTTGCGGGAGCCGACCTGTCAGGCGCCGATCTGAGCGGCGACAGGATCACGGAAGCAAACCTGACAAAAGCGAATCTGTCCAACGCCAATCTCTCCGGAGCCGATCTTTCAGAGACCTATATGAACAGTGCGAATCTGTCGCATGCAAATCTGGCCAAAGCCGACCTGTCCCAAAGTACTTTGCCGGGTGCCAACCTCAGGGAAGCCAATCTTGCAGGCTCGAACTTGACAATGGCCAATCTAAAAGGGGCCGATCTGGCTGGCGCCAATGCAACAGGGGCGGTTTTTACCCTGGCCAGCCTGGTCGATGCCAACCTTACCCGCGTCGACCTTACCAAAGCGATATTGATTGGTGCTGATTTGCGAAACACCATTTTGCAAGACGCTAGATTTTGCAATACCACCATGCCGGATAGAAGTATCAACAACAGCGGCTGCCAGAAATAAGAGTGACCCGGGCTTAACAAATGTATCTGAAACTTGTACTGATGACCTGTGTGCTTGCTTTTTGCGCGGTGGTGTTCAGTGCCTATGCACGGCTTTCCGATACCGGTCTTGGCTGCGTTGGCTGGCCGGTCTGCTATAAGGAAAATGCGCTGAAGCACAGGCAGCCGCTCCAGGCCGAGACCACGCGCGACCATACGTCATGGCAGTGGAGGGTGCAGAACCTGGTGGGATTGCTGTTGGGAATCATGGCTATCGCGGTTTGCGGACATTCGTGGCAGAAACGCAGGGAGTTGCGGCAATCACCTTTGCTGCCGACCTTGCTGGTGGCGTTGATGGCATTCCTGGCGGCATTCGGCATCTGGGCATTTTCCTATCTGCCACGGGCGGTCATCGTCCCGGTGCATCTTGCGGGCGGGGTCGCCACGCTGATTCTGTTGATGTGGATTGCGTTTCGCCAGATGGCACCGACTGCCATAATTGGCGTTAGCGATGCCCCGGGATTCCGGGTCTTTTCGCGGCTCGGCCTGGTGCTGCTACTGGCCCAGATTATACTGGGGGGCTGGGTAAGCTCCAATTTTGCTTCGCTGGCCTGCACCGAGTTTCCTCTTTGCCAAGGCTCGCTGTTGCCGCCTATGGATTTTTCCTACAGCCTGGAAAATGATGGTCTGCCGCTTTCCGTGGAAAGATTGACTGCGATACACTGGATGCACCGGGTCGGCGCGGTGCTTGTCCTTGTTTACCTGAGTTGGCTGTCCTTCAGGGCCATGGCGGTGGCGCAACTGCGCATCATCGGCAAAACCATGCTGGGACTGGTTGTGTTCCAGTTCATGCTCGGCGTCTTCAATGTTCTGCTTGGTTTGCCATTGGCGGGCGTTGTCCTGCATAATGCCATGGCGATGCTGTTGCTGGTGACTTTGGTGCAGTTGAACTTCAGGGTTCAGGCAAGGAAGGAAATTGGATCTTTAGGTCAACCTATGCCAGACATGTCCGTTAAATGACAGAGCACAGGAAGATACTGCTTGACAATCAACTTCTTTTGCTCCAGCATTATATACGTGTATCATTGATACATGTTTAATTGTAGGTGTTCGTAATGGAACGGGTTGCGGGAATGTCAGATACGCATGTCCAAAATGAAACTGCTCGATTTCTTTTGCAGCCTATTTTGTACTGAGTATTATTTTTGGCATGTATTGTAGAGAAGTTAAATAATAATGGAGGAATCATGAAAGCATTGATCGTAAGTATGGTTGCAGCAACAGGTTTGATGATTGCGGGTGGTTCGATGGCGGCCGATATGCCGGAGCTTGCCAAGAAAAGCGGTTGCACCGCTTGCCATGCAATCGACAAAAAGTTAGTTGGTCCGGCATGGCAAGATGTCGCCAATAAGTATAAGGGTGATGCAGGCGCGGCAGACAAGCTGACCGCCACGGTCGCCAAGGGCAGTAAAGGTGTATGGGGTGCGGTGCCGATGCCTCCAAACCCTAAGCTCAGCGAAGCCGACAATAAGGAATTGGTTGGGTTTATTCTAGGTTTGGCCAAATAGGCCGGAAGTGATTTGAAGAAAAAGCCGATGCGAATCGGCTTTTTATTTTTGAAAATCATAGGCGATTATATGACTGTCATTTCCTCCGGCTTACAATGGAGAAAGCATAGGTCCGCATGAGGCGATTTAAAGGGTAGTTCAAAAGAGTAAACCCCCGGCTATGCCGGGGGACTCA
>JBARHM010000421.1:0-2457 GCA_049799235.1 Gallionella sp. | reverse complement strand
CGCAAGGTGCGCCTGGTCCTGCT
Organism: Gallionella sp.; assembly: GCA_049799235.1. Lineage (GTDB taxonomy): Bacteria > Pseudomonadota > Gammaproteobacteria > Burkholderiales > Gallionellaceae > Gallionella. The sequence goes on along the minus strand of JBARHM010000421.1, from coordinate 2,434 downwards.
GGAAAAGAATATCCCCCACGAATATCTGGTCGATGCGCCGCGCGAAGCGGGCAGCCTGGCGGCGCGGGCCAACCCGCTCGGGCGCATCCCGGCACTGATACTGGACGACGAAACCTGCGTGTTCGACTCGCCGGTGATCGCCGAATACGCAGACACGCTCAATAATACCCTCATCCTGATCCCGCGCTCTGATGCGCTGGCGCGCATGCGCGTCAGGCGCTGGGAAGCGCTGGCGGACGGCATCATGGATTCGGCTGTCGTGGTGCGTACCGAGCGCATCCGTCCGGAAGACAAACAGGAAGCCGGCAACATCACCCGGCACAACGATGCCGTCACCCGCGCGCTTGCTTATGCGGCCGGCCAGCTCGGTCAACGCGAATGGTGCGAGGGTGCGTCGATCACGCTGGCCGATCTGGCGCTGGCAAGCGCGCTGATCTATCTGGATCTGCGCCAGCCCGAGCGCGACTGGCGCGGCGCGCACGCGAATCTGGCCGCTTGGTACGCGCGCATCAGCGCGCGCCCCAGCGTGCGCGCAACACTCGCGGACTAGCATTGGAAGGCAAGCCTTCCCGCCGGAAGATCTGGCGCAAACGCGCGCTGGAACTGCTGTTGTTCATTGTCCTGATCGCAGGCATCCGCGCATGGCAGCAGCGCGACATGGTCAGCGGCTCCGCACCTCCTCTGCAAGGCGTACTGCTCGGCGGCAGCGCATACGCCCTGCCCGCCCGGCCCGAACAACCCGTGCTGGTGCACTTCTGGGCGACCTGGTGTCTGCCGTGCCGCGCCGAACAGGATAACATCGCTGCCATCGCGCAGGACCATCCGAACACCATCACCGTGGCGATGCGAAGCGGCAACGACGCGGAAGTTGCCAAACATCTCGCTGAGCAAAAATTGCACTTCCCAGTGCTGAATGATGCCGATGGCCGCCTCTCCACGGCGTGGGGCGTCAATGCCGTACCCGCGAGTTTCATCATCAGCCCGGATGGACAGATACGCTTCGTCGAAGTAGGCTACACAACCGCCTTGGGATTACGATTCAGGCTGTGGCTGGCAGGAGTGACTGGTTAAGTGCGGCCAAGTTGACAGTTATCTACCCTGACTCTAAATTGCGAGTCTATTTCCAAACCGCTCAACACATCATGAAACCCATTGTTTTGCTACTCGCCCTTGTATCTGTTCTCGGCGGCTGCGGCAAGGCATCAGTCCCGGCAACCAAAAACGAGCCCGCCAAAATCGATCAGCCAGCACTGACCCTGGTGGTCGGGTCTGTCGTATCCGATAACAGCAACTTCTATAGCGGAGAGATTCGCGCGCGCCACGAGACACAATTGGGCTTTCGCATCGGCGGGAAGATTATCGCGCGCCTGGTGGATGCAGGTACGCGGGTTCAAGCCGGACAGGTACTGATGCGGCTCGATCCGGAAGATTCGAGTCTGCAGGCGAGCTCGGCGCAAGCTCAATATCAATTGGCGGAGGATGAGGCCAGGCGTTACCGCGAATTGTTCAATAAAAAATTCGTCAGTCAATCAGCGCTGGATGCCAAGGAAACCGCCCTAAAAGCCGCCGCCGCCCAAGCGGGGTTGGCTGGCAACCAGGCCGACTACACCACCTTGCGGGCCGATCATGCGGGCGTGATCGCCGCAACATTCGCCGAGGTCGGGCAGGTGGTCAGCGCGGGGCAGCCGGTATTGCGCCTGGCACAAGATGGTCCGCGCGAGGTGGCGATCGCGATACCCGAGACACAATTTTCCGGCCTGAAGATCGGTGCGCGTGCCGAGATTTCGCTTTGGTCTGCAGGCAATGCAGCGGCGCATCTCACAGGTCGCTTGCGCGAATTGGCTGCGGCAGCGGATCCGGCCAGCCGCACTTATGCAGCGCGAGTCGAGTTGAGCGGCAATGACACTCGGGCAGCATTGGGGATGACTGCGCAAGTGCGTTTCATCAATCACGACAAACGCGACAGGTTGATCGTGCCGTTATCGGCGATCTTCCAGCAGGGCGATCAGGCGGCCGTGTGGGTCGTGGCTGCGGATCACAGCGTCAGTTTGCGTCCGGTACAGATCTCAGCCTATCGCGATAACGGTGCAGTGATCGCCGGCGGTTTGACAGCGGGCGAGCGCATCGTCAGTGCCGGTGTCCACAAACTCAACGCGGGCGAAAAGATACGCGTCATCGAAGGGGAATTCGCAGACGGTAGCGCGCAATGATCGGGCCGAATTTATCGGCGTGGTCGCTCACGCATAAGCAGATGGTGCTGTATCTGATCATCGTGCTGATGGCAGCAGGCGTGATCTCCTATCTCAATCTCGGCCGTGCGGAAGATCCGGATTTCACTTTCAAGGTGATGGTGGTGCGTACGCTGTGGCCGGGAGCGACGGCACAGGAAGTCGAGCGCGAACTGACCGAGCGCATCGAAAAGAAACTTCAGGAA
>JBARHM010000420.1:0-2763 GCA_049799235.1 Gallionella sp. | reverse complement strand
TGAACGAACTGGTTAACGACGTCGTGGCGCGTTGCCCGACCAAGGCAATCCAGATCAAGGAGATCAAGGATGTCCGCAAGGATGGCCACATCTCCGCCGTTGCGCTCAACGACACGCAAGCGCTGGAAATCGACAACAAGGATTGCGTGCGCTGCATGCACTGCATCAACGTGATGACCGGCGCGCTGGCACCTGGCAAGGACAAGGGCGCAACCGTACTGATCGGCGGCAAGAGCCATTTGAAGATCGGCGGCCTGATGGGTACCGTGATCATTCCGTTCATGAAGCTGGAAACGGAAGAGGACAGGGAAAAGCTGGTTGACTTCGCTCAACGCACCATCGACTTCTTTGCTGAAAATGCACTCGAGCATGAGCGCACCGGTGAAATGATCGAACGTATCGGTCTTTCCACGTTCCTTGAGGCGATGGAAATCGACGCTGACGCCGCGATGATCAGCTCGCCACGTATGAACCCCTACGTCCGCACCGACGGCTGGGATGACGAAGTCGCCAGGATCAACGCCAAAAAGAAAATTGCTTGAGGAGATAGAAGATGAACGCCCCTGCACCTGCACAGATGCGCCGCCCGAAAGAAACTGGCGTACCCGAAAACACGAAGTACCTGCACCCAACGCTGTTGAAAAACTACGGCAACTGGAAATATCACGATCGCCCACGGCCTGGCGTGCTGCACCATGTATCGCACAGCGGTGACGAAATCTGGACGGTGCGCGCTGGTACAGCGCGGCAAATGGATGTGCATACCATCCGCAAGCTGTGCTCCATTGCCGACAATTTCGCTGATGGCCGGGTGCGCTTCACCATTCGTTCCAACATCGAATTCATGGTGGCGGACGAAAGCAAGGTTGCGCCGCTGATCGCCGAACTGGAAGGCAACGGCTTCCCGGTTGGCGGCACCGGAAACTCGGTGACGATGATCGCCCATACCCAAGGCTGGCTGCACTGCGACATTCCCGGTACCGATGCGTCCGGCGTGGTCAAGGCGCTGATGGATGAGTTGTACGACGAGTTCAGGCGCGAAGAGATGCCCAACCGGGTACACCTGTCGACTTCCTGCTGCGAAATCAACTGCGGTGGCCAAGCTGACATCGCCATCATCGTCCAGCACACCAAGCCGCCGGTCATCAACCATGACCTGGTCGCCAACGTTTGCGAACGTCCGACAGTTGTCGCGCGTTGCCCGGTTGCGGCGATCCGTCCCGCGATGGTCAACGGCAAGCCCTCCCTGGAGATCGATGAATCGAAGTGCATGTGCTGTGGCGCCTGCTACCCCCCGTGCCCGCCGATGCAGATCAACGACCCGGAAAATTCGAAGCTGGCCATCTGGGTTGGCGGCAAGAATTCGAATGCGCGCGGCAAGCCGACGTTCATGAAGATGGTTGCCTCGGGCCTGCCCAACAATGCGCCGCGTTGGCCGGAAGTCGGCGCTGCAGTCAAGAACATCATCAGCGTTTACAAGGACGATGCACGTCCATGGGAGCGCATGGCCGACTGGATCGACCGTATCGGCTGGCCGCGCTTCTTCGAGAAGACCGGTCTGCCGTTTACCAAGTATCTCATCGATGACTGGACCGGTTCGCGAGCCAACCTGAACGCATCGACGCACATTCGTTTCTGATCAAGAGGATAGCTGAATGAAGTTCGGTATCGTAGTCAACGAGGGGCCGTACCAGCACCAGGCAAGCGACTCGGCCTACTTGTTCGCCAAGGCGGCCATCGCCAAGGGTCATGAGGTGTGGCGGGTCTTCTTCTATCACGATGGGGTCAACAACGCGTCCAAGCTCACCGAGCCGCCGCAGGATGACCGCCACATCGTGAACCGCTGGGCCAAGCTGGCCGAGGAGCACAACGTGGACCTCGTCGTATGTGTGGCAGCAGCGCTCCGTCGCGGCATCAAGGACGAGAACCTGGCACCGGGATTCCGCATCTCCGGCTTGGGGCAACTCGTGGAAGCCGGCATCAAGTCTGACCGTTTGGTCACCTTCGGCGATTAAGGAGGACGAAATGAGCGACATCAAGAAATTCATGTTCGTCAACCGCAAGGCGCCCTACGGAACCATTTATGCACTGGAATCGCTGGAAGTCGTGTTGATCACTGCCGCATTCGACCAGGATGTCTCACTGGCCTTTCTCGACGATGGTGTGTATCAGTTGAAGAAGGGTCAGCAGACCAAAGGCATCGAAACCAAGAACTTCTCGCCGACATATCGGGCACTGGAAGACTACGACGTTGAAAAGCTCTACGTCATGAAAGAGTCTCTGGACGAGCGCGGCCTGAGCGAAGACGATTTGCTGGTACCCGTCAAAGTGCTTAGTCGTGCCGAGATGGGTGCGCTCATGAACCAGCAAGACGTCGTCTTGAGTTTCTGAGGAGAACGCAGTGCTACATATCGTCAATAAATCGCCCATGGTGAATAGCGCCCTGGAAAACTGCTTGAATGCTGCTGCATCGGGCGACGTCCTGCTGATCGAAGACGCAGTCTACGCTGCCACGACCGGCAGTACCTTCGAACCAAAGTTGCGCGAAGCATTGGGTAGTTTCAAGGTCTACGTGCTGCAGCCCGATCTGGATGCACGCGGTATGGGCGACAAGCTCATTGAGGGCGTTTCCGCCGTGGATTACGGTGGCTTCGTCGACCTTGCGGCTACCAACAATTCCTGCCAATCCTGGCTGTAACGTAACACCTATTAATACAAGGAGAACTTGCATGGCCAATATCGAAGTCAATGGCAAATCTTATG
>JBARHM010000419.1:0-16560 GCA_049799235.1 Gallionella sp. | reverse complement strand
TGGGACCGAGGTCGCCGTCGAGCAGGCGCTTGTGATCCTGGCTGGTCGCCAGCGGCAGCACGTGCTTGCCGTCTACCATCACGATGAAACTGGCTTCTTCTCCCGCCAGGAATTCCTCGATCACCACCCTCGCTCCTGCGTTGCCCAATTTATTGTCGTCCAGCATCATATCGATGGCCTGATGCGCCTCGTCCACAGTCATCGCCACCACCACGCCCTTGCCTGCCGCCAAACCATCGGCCTTGATGACGATGGGTGCGCCGTGTTTATTCACGTAGGCATGCGCCGGCACGATGTCGCTGAAAGTTTCGAAGAAAGCAGTGGGAATATTGTGGCGCGTCATGAAACGCTTGGCGAAATCCTTCGAGGACTCAAGTTGCGCGGCCGCTTTGGTCGGGCCGAATATCTTCATCCCGGCCTTGCGGAAAGCATCGACCACGCCTGCTGCCAGCGGAGCTTCCGGACCGACTACCGTGAGATAGATTTTTTCGCGCTGTGCGAAAGCGAGCAATTCATCGATGTTTTCCAGCAGGACATTCTCCAGGCAGTTCTCCAGAGACGTGCCCGCATTGCCCGGCGCGACATATACTTTCTGTATCCTTGCGCCTTGCGAAAAACGCCAAGCCAGCGCGTGCTCCCGCCCGCCGGAACCGATGACTAATAATTTCATGACAACCTCAATCCATCGTAGGGTGGATAAAGCGCATAGCGCGTATCCACCCTACATTACTGGCAATTGAAAATATTCTTGACCAATACGTTTCGTGGCATCTGCCAACTTCCTATCAAGCAAATTTTCAGTCATTTACACCACTTGATCTTATCTTTAGCACCTTTACCCATATTGCAATCCTCACACAATATTTGAAGGTTCTTGATGTCTAGCGCCAATTCTGGATGTTTTGATCTTGGCTTTATATGATCCACATGGAGAATTACCCCATCGTTTGGACTACGTCCGCACAAAGCACATCGCTTTCCATAACGCTTAAATGCCTCATACCTTAAATTTTGCCAACTACGCGATCTATAGAATTCGGAAGGATCATTTCTTGAGTTCTCAACTTTCAGAGCATCCCAATCCTTGAAACCCCCCTTTGCCAACAGATCCTGTTTGTCCTGCTGAAGTTTTCGCTGCAAACTCGCAGAGGCAGCCTCCCATTTCTTTTTTAGCTCACTAGTTTCTTGCTCATATGCGAGTGACTTCAGATTTTTAGTCCACTCACGTCCAGACTCATCTGAATCAATTTGTTTCTCGTTGCCATCACCATGAATCAAGCTGGGCTTTGAGCTCCTAACAATCGTCAACAACTTGTTAATTAGGCTCTTCATACCAGCATGAAACCTAATGTACTAACATCATAATAATCAATGCCGGAAGTGGCGGTAGCCGGTGAACACCATCGCCAAACCGTGTTCATCCGCCGCTGCGATGACTTCCTCGTCGCGCATCGAGCCGCCGGGCTGGATCACGGCCTTGGCACCCGCCGCGGCCAGCACATCGATGCCGTCGCGGAACGGGAAGAAGGCATCCGATGCAACGACCGACCCCGACAGATCGAGGCCCGCGTTCTGTGCCTTGATCGAGGCAATGCGCGTGCTGTCCACTCGGCTCATCTGTCCCGCACCCACGCCCAGCGTCTGCCCGCCCTTGCAGAACACGATGGCGTTGGATTTCACATACTTCGCCACGCGCCATGCGAACAGCAGGTCCTGAAGCTGTTCCTTGCCTGGTTGCAGCCTGGTCACCACCTTCAATTGCGAGGCTTGCACGTTGAGCATATCGGGCGTCTGCACCAGCAGGCCGCCGCTGACACGCTTGAAATCGAAAGAATTGTGCGCATTCGATAGTGGCACGGTGAGCACGCGCACGTTTTGCTTGGCAGCCGTGACCTTGAGCGCCGCCTCAGAAGCGGAAGGCGCGATGATCAGTTCGACGAACTGGTTGGCAGTGATCTGCGACGCGCTTGTTGCATCCAGTTCGCGATTGAAGGCGATGATGCCGCCGAACGCGGAAGTCGGGTCGGTCGCATAGGCCAGTTTGTAGGCGTTGTGGGCGCTGTCGGCGATCGCGACGCCGCAGGGGTTGGCATGTTTCACGATCACGCAAGCCGGCTGATCGAAGGTCTTGACCAGCTCCCACGCCGCATCGGCATCGCCGATGTTGTTGTAGGACAGTTCCTTGCCCTGCAACTGGGTGTAGCCGGCGATGCCGCCCGGCACCGGCTCGAGGTCGCGGTAGAACGCGGCATTCTGGTGCGGGTTCTCGCCGTAGCGCATATCCTGTACCTTGGCGAAGTTGAAATTGATCTGCGCCGGGAACGCGCTCTTCGTGCCATCCGGATTGATTGCAGTGAGATAATTGCTGATCGCAGAATCGTAGGCCGCGGTATGCGAGAATGCCTTCTTCGCCAGATCGAAACGAGTCGCATCGCTCACCGAACATTTGTTTGTCTGCATTTCTGACAATACATCCGCATAGTCAGTCGGATCGGTGACGATGGCGACATGGCCGTGGTTCTTTGCCGCCGCGCGCACCATCGTAGGTCCGCCGATGTCGATGTTTTCAATCGCGTCTTCAAAAGAGCAATCCGGTCTGGCGATGGTCGCCGCAAACGGATACAGGTTTACCACCACCAAGTCGATGGTAGGGATGCCGTGTTTCTTCAATGTGGCAACATGTTCAGGCAGGTCGCGCCGAGCCAGAATGCCGGCATGCACCTTGGGTTGCAGCGTCTTCACACGCCCGTCGAGCATTTCGGGAAAGCCGGTGTAATCCGCTACCTCGGTGACCGGGATGCCGTTGTCCGCGAGCATCTTGGCAGTGCCGCCTGTAGAGAGGATCTTGATGCCTAGCTGGTTCAAGCCTTGAGCAAGTTCAAGTACGCCGGATTTGTCGGATACGCTGATGAGCGCTTGTTTGATCACTGCCATGATTTCTCAATAAAAATAATTAATATCGAATAAAACCGTAGCGATGTTGCCCCGACACGGTGTTGCGAAGCATCCGGTACGGGAGGGGCAACTGGCGGCTGCTCCCGCAAGCGGCTGGCTCCGCCATAACCAGCGACTTGGCGAGCGTAGTTAGCTCGCCTAGTCGAATGGCTAGTAGTTCTATCAGTAACGTGTCACAGCCGCCATTCCGAGAGCAAGGCGCACGGAGCGCAAAACACGAGGCATATTCGTTCAGATAGACGAGTGTTTGAGCACCGCGCAACACAGCTACCGGATTGCGCAGCAGGTTTGATTATTCGATGCCATGTTCCAGCATCTTCTTGCGCAAGGTATTTCGATTGATTCCGAGCATCTCCGCGGCACGGGTCTGATTTCCGCCGACGTGCTCCAATACCATTTCGATCAGCGGTTTTTCGACGCAGTTCATCACCATGTTGAACATGCCGCAGCACGGCTCTTCGCCTTCGAGGTCCCTGAAATATTCCCTGATGGCCTTGCGTACATAGCGCGCCATGTCGTTTTCGTTGATCAGACTATCAGTCATGCTGCCAACTCCTCAAGATAACGCAGCCGCGATCCCTGCTGCCCTTGTTGTGCAAAGAATTCGCCCACTGCCGCCAGTTGTCCGGCAGGACTTTCCAGTTGATTCATCCGGTGGCGGAAATGTGCCGAACCGGCCAGTCCTTTGGTGTACCAGGAGATGTGTTTGCGCGCCACGCGCAATCCGGTGTGCTCGCCGTAGAAATCGTAGAGCTCATGCACATGGCCCAGCAGCACACGATGTATCTCGTCCACTTCCGGCGCGGGCAGATGCAGGCCGGTCTTGAGGAAATGCTCGGTCTCGCGAAACAGCCACGGGCGGCCCTGCGCAGCACGGCCTATCATCACCGCATCGGCTCCGGAATACTTCAGCACATGACTGGCTTTTTCCGGGGTGGTGATGTCGCCGTTGGCGATGATCGGAATGTTCACGCTGGTCTTCACCGCGGCGATGGTGTCGTACTCGGCCTCTCCGGTGTAGGCGCAGGCGCGGGTGCGGCCGTGTATCGCCAGCGCCTGGATGCCGGACGCTTCGGCGATCCTGGCGATCCGTATCGCGTTGCGGTTCTGCTTGTCCCAGCCGGTGCGTATCTTAAGTGTCACCGGCACATCCACGGCGCCGACCACCGCTTCCAGCAATCGGGCGACCAGCGGTTCGTCCTGCAACAGCGCTGAACCGGCCATCACATTGCAAATCTTCCTGGCGGGGCAACCCATGTTGATGTCAATGATCTGCGCGCCATGATCAACGTTGTATTTTGCGGCCTGTGCCAACATGCCGGGCTCTGCTCCGACGATCTGCACAGATATGGGATCGACTTCCCCTTCGTGGTTGGCACGGCGCCTGGTCTTTTCCGAGCCGTATAACAGCGAGTTGGACGAGACCATCTCGCTTACCGCCATGCCCGCACCCATGCGCTTGCACAACATGCGGAAGGGCCGGTCGGTCACTCCCGCCATGGGAGCGGCAATCAGATTGTTTTTTAGTTGATAAGGACCGATACGCATCTTGTCTTCCGCCAGGGGAATTTTCGCGAGGGGGGACGATTATAAATGAAACTTGGCATCATGCTATGATTGCTTTCATGAATTTCGATGTTGTGATTATTGGCGGGGGTCTGGTAGGCGGTAGCCTGGCTGCCTCGCTCGGATCCAGCGGGCTGGCGCTGGCATTGGTGGAGAGCCAAACGCACGCTGAGCCTGCAACCGGCTGGGACAGCCGCATCTACGCGATCAGCCCGGGCAGCCGCAGCTACCTCGAACAATCCGGCGTTTGGGCTTTGCTGGATCCCGGTCGCATCGCACCGGTCGAGGCGATGCGGGTGTTCGGCGACACCGGCGCGGAACTGGAATTCAGCGCCTATCAGATGGGCGTGGCGGAACTGGCATGCATACTGGAAAACCGCGCATTGCAGCACGCCCTGTCGCAGAAATTGCAGCAACAGGAAAACCTGACTCTGTTGCAACCCGCATCTTGCGCCGCACTCCGGTTTAACGATGATACCGCCGAACTTGAACTGGAAGACGGCCGCCCCCTGACAGCCAAGCTGGTGGTCGGTGCCGATGGACGGGATTCATGGGTGCGCGACCAGGCTGGCATCAAAGGCTCGCCGGTGGATTACCGGCAATTCGGCGTGGTCGCCAATTTCGACTGCGAGCTGCCGCATCGCGGCATCGCTTATCAATGGTTCCAGCCGGACGGCATCCTCGCTCTGCTCCCGCTACCGGGCAACCGGGTTTCGATGGTTTGGTCGGTCAGCCCGGAGAAGTCGGCAGGCCTGATTGCGCTTGAGCATGACGAGCTTTGCTCGCAAGTCACCGCGGCTTCGCATCAAACGCTAGGGAAACTGCAGATCATCACGCCGCCCGCGGCTTTCCCGCTGCGCATGCTGACCTTGCAGCACATCATTGCCCGGCGCTTGGCACTGATCGGCGATGCAGCGCACAACATCCATCCCCTGGCTGGACAAGGAGTGAATACCGGATTTCGCGATGCACGCCAACTGGCACAATTGCTGCTCGAACGCGGCGCACAGCATGATTGCGGTGACGTAAATTTGTTGCGCCGTTATGAACGAAAACGCAAGGAAGATATCTATTCAATGCAAGCCATAACTTACGGGCTGAAATATCTGTTCAACAATGACGCTCCGTTGCTGCGTACCCTGCGCAATATCGGTCTGAGCGCCGCCAATCGCCTCACCCCGTTGAAGAAAATGCTGATGCAACATGCCCTTGATTAATCGATGAGTATACTGCTATGGAATATCAATTTTTTGCGAACCTGATCAAATTGCCGATCTCTCCTCCCGCCAGCCAACGAACCTTGCCCGGCCATTTTGCCGGATCATTGCTGGTGTCGATGTGGGTCGTGCTGTTGCTGTTCGCACTGGTGTCTTCCGCGCACGCCGGGGAGAAGGAAATACGCCAGTCTCTGCAAAGCAACTTTCCAGGCATCGGCAAAATCGAACACATCGTCGTTACGCCATACGCCGGACTGTATGAAATACTCGTTGAGGGACAGCTGTTGTACACCGATGCAAATGGACTATACCTGTTCGACGGCAATGTGATCGAGACCAAGACCCGCCGCAACATCAGCGAAGAGCGGCGCCGCATTCTGTTCGCGATAGATTTTGACAAGTTGCCGCTGGAACTCGCTGTGAAAAAAGTGAAAGGCAACGGCAAGCGCAAGCTGGCCCAGTTCACCGACCCAAATTGCAGTTTCTGCAAGCGGCTGGAAAAGGAATTGAACAAGGTCACCGATGTCACGATATACAGCTTCCTTTACCCCATATTCCCGGGCTCGGACGTGATGGTGCGCAATGTGCTTTGCTCAAAAAATCCCGTCAAAACGTGGGACAATTGGATGCTGTACGGCATCACTCCTGAACAGGCATTATGTGACACTCCGCAGACCGAACAGGTCAAGGCACTGGGCCAGAAACTGCATGTCAATGGCACGCCGAACATCATCTTTGGCAACGGAATCCAATCCCCGGGTTATTTGTCTGCCGAAGACTTGGAAAAGAACCTGAACGCACCGGGAAAAATATAGCAAGAATCGCCAATGCCGCAGAAATGTTGCCCGCAGTGTTCTCTCTAAAGCCATTAACACGCGCCGCAGCATAGCCATTTGCGACTCACGGCAGCCAGGGTAGTTGCAGAATCAAATTAGGGCTTCAGCTCCGGTTCAGCGCCCTTGGGAAACAGCACCCACATCTGTCCGGCCTGTTTCATGCGCCCCGCCTGGGCGCCGGCGTGCTCGCCAAAACCCCAGAAGAAATCGCCGCGCACCGCTCCCTTGATCGCGCCGCCGGTATCTTGGGCCAGCATCAGACGGTTCAATGGATCGCTGGTATTCGGGTAAGTAGTGGATAGAAACACCGGGGCGCCTAGCGGGATGGTCCGCGCATCCACCGCCAGACTGTATTCATTGGTAAGCGGCACACCCAATGCGCCCAACGGAGCGGGCAGATCATTCGGCAATTCGCGGAAGAAAACATAGCTGGGATTCTGCTCTAGCAGGCTGGCCAGTTTTTCGGGGTTTTTTTGCGCCCACAGTTTGATGTTCTGCATCGAGGCATCTTCGATCTTGAACGCGCCCATGTCGACCAGTGTCTTGCCGATCGAGTTATAGGGGTGCCCGTTCTGTTCCGCGTAGCCCACCTTCACCAGGCTGCCGTCAGGCAATTCGATACGTCCCGAGCCCTGGATCTGCAGGAAGAACAAGTCAACCGCGTTATCCACCCAGAATAATTCGCGCCCCTGCAGCGGTGCCTTGCCGTTATCGATCTCGCCGCGATTATAGTAAGGCACGATGCGCTTGCCTTCCATGCGTCCGCGCAAACGCAGATCCTTCAGTTGCGGATATACCTCGCCCAGATCTATCGTCAGCAGATCATCCGGCACGCCATACAGCGGATAGCGGAAGCGCGCGGTTTTGACCCGGCTGCCGTAAAGCCTGGGCTCATAGTAGCCGGTGATCAAACCCTGGGAAGTACCATCCGGATTGAACACTTGGTAAGGTATGAACCTTTCCTCAAAAAAGGCACGCAGCGAAGTATTGTCAGGCTGTATCAACTCGTCGGCGCTCACGCAGACCGGCTGCCAACCGGGTTTGTTCCTGAGGGCGGTGCAGCTTTGCCAGAATGCCGCCCAGGCCGGCTGCAGATCTATCGTCTGCCAATCCGGCAGCATTTCCCATTTGCTGATCGCAAACGGCGCGTAGGGCGTTGTATCAACCGACGGCGGCACGACCGGAGGTTTGGAAGAAGTACAGGCCGCAAGAAAAAGCAGCGGCAGCAGCGCAATTCTAATATGTTGTTGAAACATGGCGCGAACAGGCAAGGAAATATTGCTAATGCAAAACACGGGGGACACTCAACACGAATTGCGGAATCTCGATCTCGAACTGCGCGCCATCCTCAGCCTGCATCTGGTAGCTGCCACGCATCGTGCCGACTTGTGTTGCCAGCACCGTTCCGCTGGTATATTCGAAACTCTGGCTGGGCTTGAGCAACGGCTGCTCACCCACCACGCCCTGTCCGCGCACTTCCTGAACATGGTGGTTGGCATCGGTAATGATCCAATGACGGCTGATGAGTTTGGCAGGTTCACTACCGTGATTGGTAATGGTGATGGTGTAGGAAAACACGAAACGGTTTCCCGCTTCATCGGATTGCTCCGGCAGGTAATTCACCAGCGTTTGTATATCGATATTATGTCGATCAATCTTTTCCATGGGCGGCATTTGAACCGATTTTTGCTCGTATCGCAAGGGGTACGCGGCGCTTTTGTGCTAATCTGCACGCGTATTTTTTCAGGCAATGTTGAATCATGAAGGGTTATTTGAAACGCATACTTAATGCGAAAGTGTACGACGTGGCGATCGAAAGTCCGCTGGAACCCGCGCCCAACCTGTCTGCACGGATTGGCAATACGGTGCTGCTCAAACGCGAAGACATGCAGCCGGTGTTCTCGTTCAAGCTGCGCGGCGCGTACAACAAGATGGCGCAACTCAGCCCCGAACTTCTCAAACGCGGCGTGATCGCCGCCTCGGCGGGCAACCATGCGCAGGGCGTGGCACTCAGCGCGCAAAAACTGGGCTGCAAGGCAATCATCGTGATGCCGTCGACTACGCCGCAGATCAAGATCCAGGCGGTTGCCGGCCGCGGCGCAAAAGTCGTGCTGCACGGCGATTCGTATTCCGATGCTTATCAGCATGCACTGGAACTGGAGAAGAAAGACAAGCTGACTTTTGTGCATCCCTACGACGACCCGGATGTGATCGCCGGACAGGGAACCATCGCTATGGAGATATTGCGACAGCACACCCAGCCTATCCATGCGATTTTCGTCGCCATCGGCGGCGGCGGTCTGGTCTCCGGCGTGGCGGCTTACGTCAAGCAATTGCGCCCCGAGATCAAGATCATCGGCGTGCAGCCGGTGGATTCCGATGCCATGCATCGCTCCATCAAGGCAAAAAAGCGCGTCACGCTCGAACATGTCGGGCTGTTCGCCGACGGCGTGGCGGTCAAGCATGTCGGGCAGGAGACTTTCCGCTTATGCCGTAAGCTCGTGGACGAGATCGTGCTGGTGGATACCGATGCCACCTGTGCCGCGATCAAGGATGTATTCGAAGACACCCGCTCGATACTCGAGCCGGCGGGGGCGCTCGCCATCGCCGGCGCCAAGCTGTATGCCGCACGCAAGAAACTCAATGGCAAGAGCCTGGTCGCCATCGCTTCCGGAGCGAACATGAATTTCGACCGCTTGCGCTTCGTCGCGGAACGCGCCGAGATCGGCGAGAAGCGCGAAGCGATATTGGCCGTCACGATTCCCGAAACACCGGGCAGCTTCCGCAAATTTTGCTCGCTGCTCGGCAAGCGCAACATCACCGAGTTCAATTACCGCTATGCCGATCCGAAAGCGGCGCAGGTGTTCGTCGGCATCCAGGTTCGCAATCAGATGGAAACCGTCGAACTGGTGGAAAAGTTGCGTCACAACAAACTCGCAACACTGGACTTGAGCGACAACGAGATGGCCAAACTGCATCTGCGCCATCTTGTCGGCGGACATGCGCCTGACGCGAAGGACGAGATATTGTTTCGCTTCGAATTCCCCGAGCGTCCCGGCGCGCTGATGAACTTCCTCAACAGCATGAACCACAGCTGGAACATCAGCCTGTTCCACTATCGCAACCACGGTGCGGATTACGGCCGTGTGCTGGTCGGCATGCAGGTGCCGCACCATGATAAAAAAGCGCTGCGCAAGTTCCTCGACACGCTCGGTTACCGTTACTGGGACGAAAGCGAAAATCCGGCATATCGGCTGTTTTTGGGTTGATCCGCAATGCCGGCTGCACCTGAAGTCTCCAAATCGAGTATCCGGAAAAACACCCTCGCACTGCGTGAACAACTGCCGCCCGAAACTCATGCCGCGCACAGCACGGCAATCACCGAACGTCTGCTGCAAATGCCTGAATACCGGCAAGCCGGTGCTGTGCTGGGCTACATGAATTTCGGGGCGGAGTTCGCCAGCGAGCTCTGGATACGTCAGGTACTGGCGGAACGCAAGAAATTGGCGCTGCCGCGAGTAAACCACCATACCAGCCAGCTCGACCTGTTCTGGGTGGAAGACCTTGAAAACCAGCTGGCAACAGGGTTATGGAACATACGCGAACCGATCGTCGAACGCTGTGAGCGGGTGATTGAGCTAAATGAGGTAGAATTCGCACTTTTACCGGGCGTGGCTTTCGGCAAAAGTGGCGCACGTCTCGGCTACGGTCGCGGCTTTTACGACAAGCTGCTGATGAAACCACTAGCCAATCGACTAGGCGAGCAAACAACACCCGTCAAGTCGTTGGTTATGGCGCACATGACTCGTCGTCCCACATTGGTCGCCGCAGCATTCGAGATTCAGATCATGGAGAGTATTCCGCAAGAGGCGACGGATGTGAAAGTCGAGTGGATCGTCACCGAGCAAAGAACCATAAACTGCTCGGCTTAAACCAACCTTAATGGATTTCGTTGAATTAGTGAGAGAACGGAAAAATGGCAACATTACCTGATTACGATCCGCAAGAAACCCAGGAGTGGCTGGACGCCCTCGAGTCGGTACTGGAAAACGAAGGTGCGGAACGCGCCCATTTCCTGCTCGATCAACTGATGGACAAGGCGCGCAGTTCCGGAGCAAGCATGCCGTTCAGCCCTGTCACGCCGTACCGCAACACCATTCCGGTCGTGGAAGAGCAGCGTTCCACCGGCAATCAGGATCTGGAACATCGCATCCGCACGTGGATGCGCTGGAATGCGATGGTGCTGGTATTGAATGCCAATCGCGACTCGTCCGAGCTGGGCGGTCATATCGCCAGCTTTGCCTCCGCAGCCACGTTGTACGACGTGGGATTCAACCATTTTTTCCACGGCAAGACCGATACCCACGGCGGCGATCTGGTGTATTTCCAGGGTCATTCGTCGCCCGGCATGTATGCGCGCGCCTTCCTCGAAGGTCGGATCAGCGAGGAGCAGATGTACAAATTCCGCCAGGAATCCGAAGGCGGCGGCCTGTCCTCCTATCCTCATCCGTGGCTGATGCCGGACTTCTGGCAGTTCCCCACTGTGTCCATGGGTCTCGGCCCGCTGATGGCGATCTATCAGGCGCGCTTCATGCGTTATCTGGAACATCGCGGCATGGTGCAAACCGGCGGGCGCAAGGTGTGGGCATTCCTGGGCGACGGCGAGACCGACGAACCGGAATCGCTGGGTGCGGTATCGATGGCCGGGCGCGAGAAACTCGACAATCTGATCTTCGTCATCAACTGTAACCTGCAGCGCCTCGATGGCCCGGTGCGCGGCAACGGCAAGATCATCCAGGAACTGGAAGGCGTATTCCGCGGCGCCGGCTGGAACGTCATCAAGGTGGTGTGGGGCGACAAGTGGGATCGTCTGCTCGCAAAGGACAAGAACGGCCTGTTGCAAAAGCGCATGCAGGAAGCGGTGGACGGCGATTACCAGACTTACAAATCCAAGGATGGCGCGTATGTGCGCGAGCATTTTTTTGGCAAGTATCCGGAATTGCTAGAGATGGTCTCCGACATGACCGACAAGGAGATCTGGCACTTGAATCGCGGCGGCCATGACACGGGAAAAGTATTCGCGGCTTATGCTGCAGCCTCCAAACACACCGGCCAGCCGACTGTGATCCTGGCCAAGACAGTGAAGGGCTACGGTATGGGCTCATCTGGCGAAGCGCAGAACCCGACCCATCAGCAAAAGAAGATGGATATGGATTCGTTGCGCAAATTCCGCGACCGTTTCAACATTCCGCTGAACGACGAACAAGTGGCCAGCCTTAATTTCTACCGTCCCGCAGAAGACAGCCTGGAAATGAAATATCTGAAGGAGCGCAGCAGGGAGATGGGCGTGGTGCCGCAGCGCACTCCTGTCACCGAACCGCTGCAGATACCTGGACTTGAGGCATTCGATGCATTGCTGAAAGGCACCGAGGATCGCGAGATCTCGACCACGATGGCGTTCGTGCGCATGCTCGGTATCCTGGTCAAAGACAAGAACATCGGCAAGCAGGTCGTGCCTATCGTGCCGGACGAGTCTCGTACCTTCGGCATGGAAGGTATGTTCCGCCAGCTGGGTATCTTCTCGCAGGAGGGGCAGCTCTACACTCCGCAGGATGCCGATCAACTGATGTTCTACAAGGAAGACAAATCCGGCCAGATTTTGCAAGAAGGTATCAACGAAGCCGGCGCGATGTCATCATGGATCGCAGCAGCAACCTCCTACGCCAACCACGGCAAGGCGATGCTGCCGTTCTATATCTACTATTCGATGTTCGGTTTCCAGCGCGTAGGCGATCTGGCCTGGGCGGCCGGCGACTTGCGCGCGCGCGGTTTCCTGCTCGGTGGCACGGCGGGCCGCACCACACTCAATGGCGAAGGTCTGCAACATGAGGATGGCCATAGCCACCTGATGTCTGCAACCATTCCAAATTGTATTTCCTACGACCCTACCTTCGCCTATGAGCTCGCGGTGATCATTCACGACGGCTTGCGACGCATGTATGTAGAGCAGCAGGATGTGTTCTATTACCTGACGGTGATGAACGAGAATTATGCTCATCCGGCCATGCCCAAGGGTGCGGAAGCGGGCATCGTCAAGGGGATGTACTTATTCAGAGGACAGAAGACGGAGGACGGAGGACAGAAAGAACCGGTAGTACAGCTTCTGGGCAGCGGAACAATATTGCGCGAAGTCATCGCGGCGGCAGACCTGCTGGACAAGGACTTCGGCATCGCATCGGATATCTGGAGCGTGACCAGCTTCACCGAACTGCGCCGCGAAGGTATGGATTGCGAACGCTGGAACATGCTGCACCCGGAAGCCGAAGCGCGGGTAAGCTATGTCGAGCAGTGCCTGGCTGGGCATAGCGGACCGGTGGTCGCCGCTACCGATTACATGCGCGCGTTCGCCGACCAGATCCGCGGATTCCTGCCCAGACATTACAAAGTACTGGGCACCGACGGCTTCGGTCGTTCCGACACCCGCAAGAAGCTGCGCAGGTTCTTCGAGGTCGACCGTCACTACATCGCTATCGCCGCATTGAAGGCTTTGGCCGATGAGGGAACCATCAAAATCAGCGAGGCCAGCAAGGCGATCAAGCTGTATGGCATCGATCCTGACAAACCGAACCCAACGACTGTTTAAGGTTAAGGGGAGACACACTGTGGCAGAAATCAAGCAAGTACTGGTGCCCGACATCGGAGACTACAAGGACGTGGGCATCATCGAGGTAATGGTCAAGGCAGGTGACAAGATCAACGCCGAGGATAGCCTGATCACGCTGGAAACCGACAAGGCGGCAATGGATGTGCCTTCGCCCCATGCCGGGGTTATAAAGGAAATGAAGGTCAAGGTAGGCGACAAGGTATCGCAAGGATCGGTGATCCTGCTGCTGGAAAGCAGCGACTCGGCCGCTGCGCCAAAGCAGGACAAGCCGGCAGCTCCGGTTGCAGCGGCTCAGTTATCTGTTCCGGCTGCCGCGCCAGCGGCGCTCGCTGCGAAACCAGCCGCCGTACCGGTGCCAGCATCTGCCGTTCAACCTGTTTCATCGGAAGTACCCGCAGGAAAAGCCCACGCCAGCCCGGCGATACGCCGCTTCGCGCGCGAACTCGGCGTGCAGATCGCGCAAGTCAAAGGCAGCGGAGAAAAAGGCCGCGTGACCAAGGACGACGTGCAGAACTTCGTCAAGACCGCCCTCGCACAACCTCGCGGCGCAACGGGCGGCGGTATACAGGTACTCCCGATGCCGGTGGTGGATTTCGCCAAGTACGGCGCGATCGAGACCAGGCCGCTGTCGCGCATCAAGAAGATTTCCGGCGCGAATCTGCATCGCAACTGGGTGACCATCCCGCACATCACGCAATTCGACGAAGCCGACATCACCGAAATGGAGGCATTCCGCAAGGAGCTGAATGCCGAATACACCCAGCAGAACATCAAGATCACGCCGCTGGCCTTCATGATCAAGGCGGTCGTGGTCGCGCTGCAGCAATTCCCTGAATTCAACGCATCGCTGGATGCCAGCGGCGAGAACCTGGTGCTCAAGCAATATTTCCACATCGGCGTGGCGGTCGATACGCCCAATGGACTGATGGTGCCGGTGCTGCGCGACGTGGATAAAAAAGGCATCGTGCAATTGGCGAAAGAGCTGGGCGAAATCAGTGCCAAGGCGCGTGACCTGAAGATAACAGCTGCCGAAATGCAGGGCGGCTGTTTCTCGATCTCCAGCCTGGGCGGGATCGGCGGCACTGCTTTCACGCCCATCATCAACGCGCCGGAATTGGCGATCCTGGGCGTGTCCAAGGCCATCATCAAACCGATGCACCAGGATGACACGTTCGTGGCGCGCCTGATGCTGCCTTTATCGTTGTCATATGACCATCGCGTGATCGACGGCGCGGCTGCAGCGCGCTTCATCGTTTTTCTCTCGCAAGTGCTGGCTGATACCCGTCGGCTTGCGCTGTAATCTCTGACGTTGCAATCACGAGTCCTGCAACCAGTGAGCAATAAAGCGATCGGCATTTTGGGCGGGACGTTCGACCCGATCCATTTCGGGCATCTTAGACTTGCCGAGGAAATGCTCGAACTGGCCGATCTCAAACAGATACGCTTCATCCCAGCCGGCACCCCGCCGAATCGCGATGCGCCACAAGTATCCGCGCAGCATCGCAGTGCGATGGTGCGATTGGCGATTGCCGATCAGCCGGCTTTCATACTGGATACCCGTGAAGTTAATCGCACTACGCCATGCTATACAGTGGACACCTTGCGTGAACTGCGTGTCGAGCTGGGAACAGCACAACCGCTGTGTCTGCTGATGGGCGGGGATGCCTTTTTACAATTGCACACCTGGCATGAGTGGGAACAGTTGTTCGAACTGGCGCACATCGTGGTGGGTTACCGTCCCGGCTTTACGCTGGTAGACCGTATCCATACAGCCACTCCGGCATTGCGCCGGCACTATCAACAGCGCTTGTGCGCAACCGATACGTTATCGCGACAGCCGGCCGGCGGGATCACCGAACTGGCCATTCCCAAGCTGGAGATCTCCGCCACGCTGATCCGCAGCCGGGTCGCGGAAAATCGCAGCATACGCTATCTGCTGCCCAACCCGGTGGCCGATTAC
The DNA here is from genome assembly GCA_049799235.1 of Gallionella sp. Classification (GTDB taxonomy): domain Bacteria; phylum Pseudomonadota; class Gammaproteobacteria; order Burkholderiales; family Gallionellaceae; genus Gallionella. The sequence goes on along the minus strand of JBARHM010000419.1, from coordinate 1,362 downwards.
ATCCATCAACATCATTTATATACCCATGCTGACCACTGAAGAAAAAACCCAAGCTGTCGTCGACGCTCTCGAAGACATCAAAGCCGCCAACATCACCGTGATCGACACCGGCAAGCTCAGCTCGCTGTTCGATCGCATGATCATCGCAAGTGCCTCGTCCAAACGCCAGACAAAGGCACTTGCGGATAATGTGGTGGTCAAGCTGAAGGAACGGGGCGAACAAGTGATGGGCTGCGAGGGAGAAGACAACGGCGAATGGATCCTGGTGGATCTGGGCGAGGTGTTGGTGCACATCATGCAGCCTGCCGTCCGCGATTACTACAACCTGGAAGAGCTGTGGAGCAAGGCGCAGGCGGCAAGGCCCAGGCTGGCCAAGCCACCCAAATAAGTCCTCTGCACAATTACTGATGAAACAACTAGCCATCCGACTCAGTTGTCAAACGGCTTTGCATAGCCATTCGGCTAAGTCACCAAAATACGGTGACATAAGCCGCTTGTTAACGCCAACCATGTCGTTGCTTATGCGCTTGGTGATACTTCGTCGAAAAATGGCTCAAAATATTCATGTATAAGCGCATACATTCCGGTTTTTCGCCCCTTTTCTTCTCATGCACCTGCGACACGTTTGCCGTAAGGCCGGATTGCGGGAGCAGGTACAAGCGGGCATTCCCGCCCCGGATGCTTCGCAACGCCGTGCCATGCCCGCACCTGCGCTCGCTACGTTGTGCAGAGGTCTTATCATGAAGCTGTTCATAGTTTCCGTGGGCCACAAGATGCCGGACTGGATCACGACAGGTTTCAACGAGTACGCCAAACGCATGCCGCGCGAGGCAAAGATCGAACTGCTGGAAATCAGGCCAGAGCCGCGCTCCACCGGTAAATCGGTGCAACAGATCATGGGGGCAGAAGCGCAGCGTATACTCGCTGTTCTGCCGCAGGATTGCCTGCGCATCGCCACGGATGAGCATGGCGCGCAACCGACCACCAGGCAACTCGCGGAACAGATGCAGGGCTGGATGCAAGAAGGCTGCGACGTGGCATTCATTATCGGCGGCGCAGACGGACTGGATATATCGGTCAAGCAGGCCGCTCGCCAGTTGATGGCGTTGTCCGCGCTCACTTTGCCCCACGCAATTGTGCGTGTATTGTTGGCCGAACAGTTGTATCGGGCATATAGCATGATGCACAATCACCCCTACCACCGTGAATAAAACCGCAGATTTCATCCCAACTGATGGGACTACTGATATGACTACAAGCCATCTGACTAACCCAGCAAAATTCGCTGGGAAAGTCATTGGTTATAGCCATTCCACTAGGTCGCCAATAAACGGCAACCAAGTGGCTGGTTATGCTGTGTTG
>JBARHM010000418.1:0-1882 GCA_049799235.1 Gallionella sp. | reverse complement strand
TTATCGTTACGCTCACGACGAGGCCGATGCCTATGCCGCGGGGGAGAACTACTTTCCCGAGGGCATGCCGGCGGTGAAGTGGTACGAGCCCACCGACCGCGGGCTGGAGGCGAAGATCGCCGAGAAGCTCGCGTAACTGCGCGGCTTGGACCGGAAGAGCAAGAAATAAGCGATGCTGGACCCTCAGATGCTTCGCGGCGACATCGAAGGCACGGCGAAACGCCTGGCCGCCCGCGGCTTCGCGCTCGATGTCACGGGCTTCCTGACTATCGAACGGGAGCGCAAGGGGGTACAGACTCGCACCGAGGAGCTTCAGGCCGCGCGCAACCAGTTCGCCAGGCGCATCGGGCAGGCGAAGGCCAAGGGAGAGGACGCCGCGCCGCTATTGGCCGAAGCGGGGAATGCCAACGCCGAGCTGGTCGAGCTGGAACGGCGCCTCGAGGCGAACCGGGCGAAGCAGGAGGATTTTCTGCTGGGGGTTCCCAATATTCCGCACGCCTCGGTTCCGCCCGGGAAGTCCGCTGCCGACAACGTCGAAGAGCGCAAGGTCGGCACACCGCGCCGATTCGGCTTCGCGCCCAAGGATCATGTGGATATCGGTACTGCCCTCGGCCAGCTCGATTTCGACCGGGCCGTCAAGGTCGCCGGCGCGCGTTTCACGCTGATCAAGGGATCGCTGGCGCGTCTGCACCGGGCGATCGCGCAGTTCATGCTCGACGTGCACACGCAGGAACACGGCTACACCGAGATCTATGCGCCCTACCTCGTCAATGCCGAAAGCATGCGCGGCACGGGGCAGCTGCCGAAATTCGAGTCGGATCTGTTCGCGGTTCCGCGGGGTGAGGAAGGCAAGTTCTATCTCATTCCCACCGCGGAAGTGCCGGTCACGAATATCGTTCGCGGCGAGATCGTCGCGCTAGAGGCGTTGCCGCTGAGGTTCGTGTGCCATACGCCTTGCTTCAGGAGCGAAGCGGGGTCCTACGGCAAGGACACGCGCGGCATGATCCGAAACCACCAGTTCGACAAGGTGGAGCTCGTCCAGATCGTGCATCCTCAGGGTTCGTACGACACGCTCGAGGCGCTGACCGGGCACGCGGAAGCGATCCTGAAACGCCTGGAACTGCCTTACCGCGTGGTGACGCTGTGCGCGGGGGACATGGGGTTCGCCGCCGCCAAGACCTACGACATCGAGGTCTGGCTACCGGGCCAGAACGCCTACCGGGAGATCTCCTCGTGCAGCAATTTCGAGGCGTTCCAGGCGCGGCGCATGCAGGCCCGTTTCCGGAACGAAAAAGGCAGACCGGAGCTGCTTCACACCTTGAATGGATCCGGCCTCGCCGTGGGGCGTACCCTGGTCGCGGTCATGGAGAACTGCCAGCGCGCGGACGGCGGGGTGGACGTTCCGAGGGCGCTGCGGCCCTACATGAACGGATTGGAAGCGATCGTTCCTTAAGCCGAGCGAGTTGGCGGGAGGGGCGGATGCTAGAATCCCAGCTCCCGGAGAGGTGACGGAGTGGTTGAACGTGCCGGTCTCGAAAACCGGAATACGCGCAAGCGTATCGTGGGTTCGAATCCCACCCTCTCCGCCAAACCCGGCGGCCAAGGCGCCACGTCGTGGCTTTTCAACGTCGGATAGGTGCGGCTATCCGAGGTTAGAAATAGCGGATGTTCAAGCCTGGTCGGGTTCTCTGCTCAGTCCGGCGATCGGACAATTCAGTCTTGAAGGCGGCGATCTTCGGCAAGAGCCTGGAGGCAGTCCGCTGCAGGAAGGGGACGGGCGAAGTAGAAACCTTGCATCTCGTCGCAACCGTGCTCCCGCAGGAAATCGAGTTGTCCTCTCGTCTCCACGCCCTCGGCGATAACTTTGAGCTTCAGGCTATGT
>JBARHM010000417.1:0-2676 GCA_049799235.1 Gallionella sp. | reverse complement strand
GCTAAATCCTTCGAAAGACTTCTAAAAATGACCTTATTCTGGACACTCAGTGCGGCATTGCTGCTTGTTGCAATTGTATTTATTGTCGTGCCACTGTGGCGAAAATCCGCGTCCAGTAACGACGTGTTGCGCGATGCTGCCAACCTTGGGATTCTGCGTGACCAGTCGCAGGAGTTGGAAGTTGATTTGCGCAACGGCTTGTTGACTCAGGAAGCATACGAACAGGGCAAGAGCGAATTACAGGCCCGGCTGCTGGAAGAGGTGAAAACATCCGAGCAGCCTGCTACAAAGGCACCACGCAATCCCGCCAAAGTGCTGGCCATCGTGATGGCCATCTTGCTGCCGCTGTTCACCGTTCCGGTCTACATGAAGCTGGGCAATACCAACGCGATGTTGTCGCCACAGGAGCAAAGCGCGGCAGCTGCAAGTGATGGCATCATCCGTACTGAGGAAGGATTGCAGGAGCTGGCAAGCGAGTTACAGGGCAATCCGGACAACGCGAACGGATGGTTCATTCTGGCTCGCTCGTATATTGAGATGAAGCGCTATGAAGAGGGAGCCAAGGCATACGAGGAACTTGTCAGACTGGTGCCTGACGAGGCGCAGCTCTGGGCGAATTATGCGGATGTCTATGCGATGGCCCATGGCCGGACCCTGCAGAGCCCAGAGGTTGCAAAAATGCTGGAACAAGCGCTGACGCTCGATCCAAACAACATCACTGCTCTCGCCCTGACCGGATCGGTCGGCATGGAACGCGGAGACTATGTGATGGCACTTGAAAACTGGCAGAAGCTTTACGGATTTCTGCAACCGGGTTCGCCGGATGCGCAGCAGTTCAAGGTCAGCATCCAGCGTGCGCGCGATCTTCTTGCTGCCCAGCCGGGCGGCAAGCAAAAGCTGGCAAAATTGCCACTCGAGGAAGCTCCACAACAAGCGGCAGCCAATCCGGCAGCGGCGATCACCGGCAAGGTTGCATTGAGCAAGGCATTGGCTGCCAAGACATCGCCTGACGATACTGTGTTCATCCTCGCGCGCGCAGCACAGGGCCCGAAAATGCCGCTCGCCGTGTTCCGCAAGCAGGTGAAGGACCTGCCGATGAAGTTCACGCTAGATGACAGTATGGCGATGCGGCCGGAAATGAAGCTGTCAGGATTTGATCAGGTCGTTGTGGTGGCGCGCGTATCCAAATCAGGTTCCCCGATGCCACAATCCGGAGATCTGGAAGGACTGACATCCGCAATCAAGCCGGGTACCAAGGGCCTGAATATTGTGATCGATAAGGTTGTTCCCTGAGATTACCGATGCCTGTGTAAACCTCCCCGAATCAGTGCCAACCATAACTAGAGGTTTCGGGGTGGTTTACATTAACGCATGCGTTGCATCGATCATTTGAACTCACTGTCGTTAACTGCACTCGGTGAACGACTAGGTTAGGGCAGAGTTGTTAGTGATGCTGTATTGACCGTAAATGGCTAGCCTTGAAAAACAACCACCCCTGAGAATTCACTAACGAGCCAGCGCCAGATCGGTTAACCCTATACCTGCCATGTGGAGTGAAGGCTATAAAGGCAACGGACTTTTCTATGCCGATCCCCTGAAATGCAAAATGGCCACCATCGATAGATGGCCCAAGTGCATGGTTCTTATCTGGCTTCTCGACCTGGATAAGCTGATAACTGGTTTATCGAGATTCCGATTTAATAATGGCCAGAGAGTTCCTAGAAAATTATCTGCTCTGTTTCGAGGGCTTGCTTTCCTCTGTTGGTATTACTGCAGGGGCTGCAACCTGGGCAATCTCAATCTTCGCCTTCGCCTTCAGGTCATCAAACAGCTTTTGCAAGTTCTGCTGTTGAATTTGTTGCTGCAGTTGCGACTTGACTTGATCCAGCGGCGGAATCATTGTTGGACGGGAGTCCTCCAACAAGATGACATGATAACCAAATTGAGATTTGACGGGTTCTTCAGTGAATTTTCCTTTTGTCAGCTTTGTCACTGCTGAACCAAACTCCGGAACCATTGAGCTGGGATTGAACCAGCCCAGATCGCCGCCTTTAATTTTGGATCCGAAGTCTTTGGATTTAGCTTTGGCCAAAGATTCAAAGGCCTTAGGATTTTTCTTCAGCTTGGCGATGATGTCCTTGGCTTCAGCTTCTTGCTCCACCAGAATATGACGAGCCTTGTATTCGTTGCCACTCATCTGGGCTTTGATTTTTTCATACTCGGCTTTCACCATATCATCACTGACGGGATTGCTCTTCAAGAAATCCTGAATGAAAACGTTGGCCAGGATGGATTGCCGGTTCAAATCTAACTGATCCAATACCTCAGGGTTCTTGTCGATGCCTTTTTTGATGGCTTCCTGGGAGATGAGGAGTTGCATCGACAATTGATCGATAACCTTTTTGCGCAAATCAGGAGTAGCCGGTCGCCCTTGAGCTGCACCCTGTTTCAGCAACATTTCTATGCGACTCTCGCTGATGGCAGTGCCATTGACTGTGGCTGCGACGGCAGCTTTTGGGTTATCGGTGGGATTACATGCAGACAGCGCCATCAAAGTGATTGCGCTGACAAGCAGAATACGGGATTGGTACAACATCATGTTGGATCCTTTCAGGGACAATTAAAATCAAATCAGGACCGGGCTACGGTAACATTTCGTATTACGGCAAACACATC
>JBARHM010000416.1:0-2183 GCA_049799235.1 Gallionella sp. | reverse complement strand
AGACTGGGGTACGCGGGTTCCCGAGTACATGGCGGAAGGCGCACAGATCAATATCCAGCAGCCGCTGATGGAAAAGCTGCACCCCAATACCCGTGGCATGGGCGATATCCTGTTAGCCTTGATCAAGCAGCGCCGCCCCGATGAATACAAGAACTACGAAGACTATTATGCCTACCTGCGCGCTGCGCTACTGCAGAACAAGGTCGCGTTGGGTGGTAGTGCTAAAGATGACGATAGCTTCTGGAACGAAACCCTGACCAAGGGCATCATCGAACTGGCAGGAACAACTACTGCGTTGTCCGGCAAGGCGGGTGTGGCGGGTTTGAAGCTGCCAGCCCCGGCGGAGAACGATGAGCAATATCCGTTGCAATTGATCCCCAGCGTCAATATCAGTCTGCGCGATGGCCGCAACAGCAATGAACCATGGTTGCAGGAATCGCCCGACCCGTTGACCACCATCGTGTGGGATTCATGGGTGGAAATCCATCCGAAGAAAGCCGCGGAATTGGGGATAGTCGAAGGAGATATCGTCGAAGTCACTTCAAGGACCGGTTCGATCAGAACGCAAGCCTATCTGTTCCCCGGCATACATCCTGATGCGATTTCAATTCCGCTCGGGCTAGGTCACGAGGCGTTGGGTCGCTATGCCAAGGGTTATGGCGTGAACCCGTTCCAGATACTGGATGCGATTTTCGACAAGGAAACCGGTGAGCTGGCGATGCATGAAACCCGAGTGAAGGTCAGCAAGACCGGCCAGCGCGTCATCGTGGTCAAGGATGAAAGTGCCGCAGGCGCCAAGCAGATACGCGAGAAGATCGCCGGGCGAGTATCCACTGATAATGTCGATCTTTCGAAGGAGGTCTAAGGTATGTCAGTCAGCAATCTATTGGAGAATTGGTCGCAATTCCGTCATTACCACCCGGTGGACGACAAGCCGCATGACCCATACAAATGGGCGATGACCATCGATCTTGATGCTTGCGTCGGTTGCAATGCGTGCAGTGTGGCCTGTTATGCGGAAAACAATTTGCCGGTGGTGGGTAAAGAGAAATACGCGCATGGCATGTCCATGCACTGGATGCGTATCGAGCATTACTGGGATGAGGACGTTGGTGAAGAAGGCGGCAGGGAATTTCCCGATCAGGGTGCGCAATTCCTGCCGATGATGTGCCAGCAGTGCGAAGCCGCCCCATGCGAAACGGTATGTCCGGTAGGCGCGACCAACCATACGGCGGACGGACTGAATTCGCAGATTTACAATCGCTGCGTGGGTTCGCGTTATTGCGAGGCGAACTGCCCTTACAAGGTGCGCTACTTCAACTGGTATGACTATCCCACTGCTGACAACGTCTGGCCTGCCGAGATGGCGCAACAACTGAATCCAGATGTGACGGTGCGGGGCAAAGGGGTGATGGAAAAATGTACTTTCTGTGTGCAACGTTTGCGTGCCGCCGAAGTTACTGCTAAAAATGAAGGCCGTTTAATTCGTGATGGAGAGGTGCAAACAGCCTGCCAGCAAGCATGTCCGAGCAGTGCGATTTCCTTTGGAAATCTGATCGATCCCGAATCCAGGGTGCACAAGCAATGGCGTGCGCAGCAGGTAGAGCTCGACAAGGACCAGCAGGCCAAGGATGAGAAAGAGGGCGGCACCAATTTGCGCGGCTACCGTATCCTGGAGAATATGCGTCCCTATCCTTCGGTGATGTATCTGGAGCGTGTCAGAGAAAGTGCCATTTAATCCGAATAACTTTTGATAAAACCACTGGTATGACAACTAGCCATCTGACTAACCCAGCAAAAGACGCTGGGAAAGTCATTGGTTATAGCCATTCGACTAAGCTATCAAACGACGATAGCCAAGTCGCTGGTTATGGCCAGACAACCCGGTTGCTAAAATTGCTGTAATTTCTTTAGGAAATAACAATGAAAGATATCCGCGAAGACATCGCTTGGGCGAAGATCAACCAGGACGTACTCAAGAGTTTGGAAAACCCCAGAAAGCTGTATTGGGCGATATTGTTTTTCGCAATCGCCATGGTCGGTGTTGCCGTGGGTTGTGAGATTTACCAGTACAGCACTGGAATGGGTGTCTCCAACAAGAACAACTCTCATGTATGGGGGCTGTATATCGCCACCTTCATCTTCTGGATCGGCATGAGTCACTCCGGCACGCTGCTGTCGGC
>JBARHM010000415.1:0-8577 GCA_049799235.1 Gallionella sp. | reverse complement strand
TTGACATCCTAGTGGAATGGCTAGTTGTTATATCAGTGGGATGGCTAGCCGTTTCATCAGTAGTTGCATCAGAGGTTTGCACCTCGTCGTACACAAAGGTCAACACGTTGGTGGCGTAATCCCTGCCACGATATTCATTATTCAATTTTCGACCTTCCGGTTCATCGACGATGCGGATCGTGATGATCGCATCACGCTTCAACGCTGACTTTATCCAGCGCCTTAGTTGGGAACGTGTCGGCACCAGCCTGGAATTGCTGGCATATTGTACTGCCAGTGAGATTCTATGCGGTTTTATTCTGGTCATACTGTTCATAGGCCGTAACGATTTTTTGCACCAACGGATGACGCATCACATCCTCCGCGGAAAATTCGCTGAATGCGATGCCGCGAACATCTTTCAACACGCTGCGCGCCTCGTTCAGACCGCTTTTTTGTCCTCGTGCCAGATCGATTTGAGTGACATCCCCGGTGATTACAGCCTTGCTTCCAAACCCGATGCGGGTAAGAAACATTTTCATTTGTTCCGGTGTGGAGTTTTGCGCTTCATCGAGAATGATGAAGGAATGGTTCAGCGTACGGCCGCGCATATAAGCCAACGGAGCGATTTCTATCACTCCACGCTCAAACGCACGATTGACTTTTTCCAGGCCCATCAAGTCATACAAAGCGTCATACAAAGGGCGCAGATAAGGATCGACTTTCTGTGCCAGATCGCCGGGCAGAAAGCCGAGTTTCTCGCCCGCTTCCACCGCAGGTCTTACTAATACCAGGCGCCGCACCGCTTCGCGCTGCAGCGCGTCCACCGCGCATGCCACCGCAAGGTAAGTCTTGCCGGTACCTGCCGGGCCGATGCCAAAGGTAATATCGTGCTCCTGGATAGACTGGATATAATTGTTCTGTCGCGGCGTCCGGCCGCGTATCTCGGCCTTGCGTGTCATCAGCAACGGCACCGAATCGCTTGATGGCTGCTGTTCATTGCGCCATTTCATTGCTTCGATCAAACCGAGTTGCAGACGCTCCAGCGTGATATCGTGTTTGGCTTCAAGGTAAATATCCTGCAATACCTGGCGTGCCAGTTCCGCCTGGGCACCCTGCACGCTGAAGTGCTCCCCTCGCCTCGAGATGCTGACTTCCAGCGCGGTCTCGATCTGGCGCAGGTTCTCATCGAATGCACCACACAGATTAGCGAGCCGCGAATTGTCCACAGGCTCAAACTCGAACTGCAAGGTTTGCATCGCTTCATTCATGATCAACATTGCGATATTTCGGCATACTGTTCATATCAGCTCTCCACGCAGGGTGTGATGCACCACCTGGATGATCTTTACTTCGACGAATCGACCGATCATGCCCGCTGAACCGCTAAAGTTAACGATGCGATTGTTGTCTGTTCGCGCGGCAAGTTCTTTCCCATCCTTTTTCGATTTTCCTTCGACCAGCGCGCGCTGCGTCGTACCCAGCATAGACTGGGCTACCCCCGCTTCGTGCTCCTCAACTCGGTCCTGCAAGCGCTTCAAACGTGCAGCCTTGACTTCGTGAGGCGTATCGTCGTGCATTTCTGCTGCGGGGGTACCGGGTCGCGGGCTGTACAGGTAACTAAAACTGTTGTCGAAGCCCACCTCATCGATCAGTTTCATGGTCGCTTCAAAATCCTGCTCGGTCTCGCCGGGAAATCCCACGATGAAGTCCGAGGTGATACAGATATCCGGGCGAGCCGCGCGGATCTTGCGAATGATGGATTTGTATTCCAGCACGGTGTGTCCGCGTTTCATCGCCGCCAGAATACGATCCGACCCGGATTGGACCGGCAGATGCAGATGGCTGACCAGCTTGGGTTGGGTCGCGTATAAATCGATCAGCCGCTGCGACATTTCTCTGGGATGCGAGGTGGTATAGCGCATCCGTTCGATGCCATCCAGCGCAGCGATGGACTGCAGCAGATAGGCAAAATCCACCGTGTCTCCATCATCGCCCGTACCTCGGTAGGCATTTACGTTCTGGCCGAGCAGAGTGACCTCTTTCACCCCCTGACCCACCAATTCTTGGACATCGCGCATCACATCGGCCAGCGGGCGCGAAACCTCTTCGCCGCGGGTATAGGGCACTACACAGAACGTGCAGTATTTGCTGCAACCTTCCATGATGGACACATAAGCCGTACCTGAGCTCGTCTGCGGCCCTTCGTCCTTCGACAAGATCGGGGGATTCAGGACAGGTGCGGGCAGATGATCGAATTTTTCGATCTCCGGAAATCTGATATCAACCTGTGAAAGCCCGGTTGCACGGCGCGCCTGCAACAACTGTGGCAGACGGTGCAGGGTTTGCGGTCCGAACACAACATCCACATACGGGGCGCGCTTCAGGATCGCAGCGCCCTCCTGACTGGCAACACAGCCGCCCACACCGACAAGCAGTTTCGGGTTGGAAAGCTTCAGCATGCGCACCCGCCCCAGATCGGAGAACACTTTCTCCTCGGCCTTTTCGCGTATCGAGCAGGTATTGAGCAGGATCACATCCGCATCTCCGGGATTTTCAGTCTGCACCATCCCATCGCAGGCGCGCAATACGTCGGCCATCTTGCCCGAGTCGTACTCGTTCATCTGGCAGCCGTATGTCTTGATGTAAAGTTTGTTGCTCACGCAGGAATGTTATCAGATGGACCAGTCGGCAACCTGACGGCATGCCGGCTGGGCAAGGACCGGCCCAGACCAAATCCGAGCAAAAAAGTCATGTAAGATATTATCAAAAAGCACTTACACGTGCAAAAAATTGTGATAGGATTCGGATTGATTAATTTGTTGTTGTGTTCGATTTAATGTTGTTGTGTTCAATCTAATTCTCTGGGGAGGGGAAAAATGGCACTTATCGCTGATATCTCATCAATAGGAACAGCAATCGCTGTTGTATTGTTTGCCTTGTTTATGCTCAAACAGTTGTTCAAGTAATAGAACGGTTGCAGTGCAAAAATAAATAACTCCAGCTCGGCTGGAGTTTTTTATTTTTTGCTATTTTGGTGGTGATAGGTGGATTTGAACCACCGACCTCAGCGTTATGAGTGCTGCGCTCTAACCACCTGAGCTATATCACCGCAAAGAGCGCGGCATTCTCCAGATTTCGGCCTGCCTTGTCAATGTGCGCAGGGGATCTTCTTCAGTTCGCTGCCTGGGAAATCCTTCTTCAATGAGGTTAATCTGGCCTCTGTAGCGGGGCTCACACCGTTCAGGATGAATATCGTGGCCTTCTGCTTGCCGACACGCGCGCCAACCCGCGCTGTACGCACATCCTTGGTTCTCAAAACATCAAGGAAGTTTTGCGCAGCCTCTTGCGTCTTGAACACACCGAGTGAAATTGCGTTTCGCCAAGGATCAGTATCCGGCACGATGAAATATTCCTCGATACCTCGCGCCTTGAGCTGAGCAACATTCTGCTGTACCGCAGCCTTGTTTTTCAGCGGCGGAATGTAGACCCAATAACGGATGACCTGGTCTACCTGACGTTTATCCAGTTTATTGCCGAGTTGCATAGCCGACAGCGTGGTTGTGGCAAGCTTCAATTCTGCGCCCGAAAAATCGCCCCACTCCAGGCATATCTGAGCATTCGCTCCGCTTGCGACGGGAGACGAAATGGCCACTGAGAGTAGTGGTTTCGAGGGGGGCGGATGCGTTGCTGCCGGCGGAGTGGGAACGGGTGTGCGCGATATAGGGATCTGCTCAACCGGTGTATCATCATCCAGCAAACGAACCTTCTCCTCATGCAGGCTGGGTTGTGGTTGCACCACCGGCCCTTCCCGCCATACCCAACCCTGCTGTATCAGTGCAAACAAAATCACGTTCACCAGCAATAACAACCAGAACCATGTCCTCATGAATCACTCGCTTCCTGCGCGATTATCAACAAACCTTGCAGAACCAGATTATCCACGATGTGCAGCGGCATATGCAGATGCGGCCATGACACGGTGGGGCGCAGCCCTCTGGTGCGGGAATGGCCGCATTGCACCTCCTCCCGCAATCGGCTGGCTTCGCTATAACCAGCGACTTGGCGAGCGTTGTTTGCTCGCCTATAACCAGCCACTTGGCCAACGTTCTTTGGTGGCTTAGTGGATTGGCTAGTTGTTTCACCAGTCGAATGGCTAGTAGTCTTATCAGTAACGTGTCGGAGGTGCGGCCATGACACGGTGGGGCGCAGCCCTCTGGTGCGGGAATGGCCGCATTGCACCTCCTCCCGCAATCGGCTGGGTTCGCCAGTAACGTGTCGGAGGTGCTCCTGCAATACTTCGGCCGCCCCGCCGCTTAACACCACCGGAGAGTTGTCATGGTCCAGCAGCGCAAGCTGCCGCTGTATCGCACCGCAACTAGCCTGGATCACTCCGCTGAATATCGCATCGGCGGTATTTTTCGGAAACGGCACATACTCTCCCGGGTTCCCGGATAAAAGGTTTTCGTGCCGGCTGGTCTTCAACTGGGCCGTTGTGTCGCACAGGCTGTTCAGCATCAGATCCACCCCGGGCAGGATAAGTCCTCCCATGAATTCTCCATGTTCGGACAAAGCATCTATCGTAGTCGCCGTACCGCAGTTCACCACCAGACACTCCCCGCCAATTAGATGCCACGCCCCAAGCAATGCCGCCCAACGGTCACTGCCAAGCTCTCCGGGTTGGGAGTAACCATTATGCACTCCGCACTGTTCCGCCCGGGGGGATACGAAATGCGGTTTTACTTTCTGATCCGCGAAGAAATTGCTTATCTGCAACGCTACCTCCTCGCCTGCAACATTGCTGACCCAAACTTGCTCTATGTGATGCAAACCTTTACTGATCTGATCGCAGTGGACGGCTAGATGTTGCGTCAATTTGCCTACCTGTTCAACAGGCAATACCCCGCTACGCAACCATTCCATTCCTTGAACAAGAGCCCACTTGATGCGGGTGTTGCCCGAATCGATCAGCAACATCATCTCGCTCTTCCTCCGATTTCGCCGGAATTGAAATACTGCGCGCCTTGTGCGGTTTCCAGGCATAACTCTCCGCTATCGTTGACCCCGCATGCAATTCCGCTGACGTTCCGACCATCTGGCATCTTCAACTGGATCTGGCTGCCCTGATGGATATGGTAACTCTCCCACTCGTTGCGCAGCAATGCAAACCCACCCTGCTCAAACTCTCGCAACACTCGCGCCAACTCATGCAGCATGCTTGCCAGCAACTGGTTTCGGGAAGGCATCACGGAGCAAATTTCATCCAGCGCGCAGACTGGCTGATCGATCCGCCGCACCAGTTCGGCCGGTAACGTGAAATTCAGGCCGATGCCGATCACCACCGTGCTCGGTCCCAGCATATCGCCCTGAGCCTCGATGAGCACACCGCCAAGCTTGCCTTGCGTGGTCATGACGTCATTCGGCCATTTGAGGCGCACCCCTTGCGCACCCAGCCGGTTCAAAGCTCGCACTTGTGCCACTCCTACCGCCAGACTCAGGCCCGACAGTGCATTCAGCACGCACGCAAAACGCCACAATAATGAAAAAGTCAGCGCGGTGCCCAGGCCGGAACGCCAAACCCTCCCCATCCGTCCGCGCCCGGCAGTCTGCAACTCCACCGCCAATACGCTGCCGGTGGGCGCACCCCTGTTTGCAACATCCGGCCTGGCGCGCTGCAACAGCAGTGTGTTGCTGGATGCCGCTTGAGACAATATCTCGATTTCGAATTGACCGGCTTCGTTGCCCAACCAGCGAGCCACCTCATCGCGTTCCAGACGTTGCCATGGACGCGCCAGCCGATACCCGCGACCGCGTATCCGGTGCAACACCACATCGTGTTTCCCAATCTCAGCGAGCGCGTTGAACACACTGGCACGCGACACTCCAAGCCGTCCCGCCAGCACTTCTCCGGAATGGAACTCACCGTCCGCCAGCATGGTCAGCAATTGCCAAGCTCGCGATTGAGCAAATTCTTTGGTCATTGAGGTATCCCGGCGCTCCGGGGCGGTTGCACTTCAAGAAATTCCATGATCTCTTCCTGTCGTTTCAATGCATCCTGATAGCCCAGATCGATCAATGCACGGCAGAACTTCTTTTCGGACAGCAGATAACTCACCAGCGTCACACCACTGTGATGTCCGGCTCCGATCAAACGCAACAACAACCGTATCGTCCAGGGCATTTCCTTAATGTATCGTTCGGCTATCTTGTCGAGCGGCTGGCTGGGTGAAATAACCATCACATCTATATGTCTGAGATCGGTGCTTTCGCGCATCTCGGCCGGCATGATCGTGACCAGATCGTTTATCTTTTTCAACCGTTCCAGGTCGACATCCATGTTATCGAGGAAGATGCTGTTCATCGCATGCCCGGCTATTTGGGCCAGGGTCGGATATTCATGTATCTCACCGCGATCGGACTGATCGGTATACTCATTGGTGACACCGATCACCATTATGCGTGTCGCGCCCAAGTGCAGTGCGGAACCGAGCGGTGCGATCTGGCGCATTGAGCCATCACCAAAATATTCACGGTTAATCAGAGTCGGCCGAAACAGGAACGGAAGTGAAGCTGAAGCCAGCAGGTGCTTTATCTCGATCTGTGTCGGCACTCCCAAACGCCCGGTGCGCCGCCAAGGGGCCAGTTCTTTCACTCCCTGATAAAAAGTCACTGATTGTCCCGTTCCATATCCTGATGCGGTGACGCTCAACGCGTGCAGGTAGCCCGCATCTATGCTCTCCTGAATCATCTCGCAGGGCAGTATCTGGTCCAGAAATTCTATCAGCGGCGTATTGTCGAGCAATGAGGTTTGATTGAGTTTGTTGATGCCCAGCAACCTTAATATCACCCCGGCAAACCAGAGTGTAGTGTTATTGAACACTCCGATCACATCGGTACGATATATCTGGCTGGCGTGAAAATTCTTCCATGTATTGACCAGATACTGCACACCTATGCTGAAATTCTTCGCGTTGACTGCCAGTGTAGCTGCATTGAGCGCGCCCGCCGAGGTGCCGCAAATAATCTGGAACGGACTGTGCGATCGGCGCGGCAAGAACTCTGCAATTGCCTTGAGCACGCCTACCTGATAGGCGGCACGCGCTCCGCCCCCGGTGAGTATCAGCCCTGTGCGATTTTCCATCGGTTTTTTTAGCTGACTTTCGCCTGGACCGATTCCAGCGCATCTTTCAGCGTTTCATCGGGCAAACCATTCAGCGCCTCTGACAGCATGTCGGCTGCGTCCACAACCGCGACCGGCAAGGTTCCGGCATCGGTATTCGCCACCAGTACAGCAGCTGCGCCCACCACACGGAGCAACCTCGCTCGCTCGTTCATCAACATCTCGATCTCCTTGCTGAGCAAGTCGACTTCCTCCTTGTTCATATACATTCTCCCTAGTGTGTCTTGACGCCAGCAACTGCCAACGCACTCATATTCACGATGCGCCGTACTGTCGCAGTCGACGTCAGGATATGCACCGACTTGTTCGCACCCAATAAAATCGAGCCTATCGTGATGCCATCGCTCCCTGTCATCTTCAACAGATTGTAAGCAATGTTAGCCGCATCAAGATTGGGCATGATGAGCAGATTCGCAGCGCCTTTCAAGCGTGCGGCGGGGAAAGATTCCAAGCGCAGGCTTTCCGACAGCGCGGCATCGCCGTGCATCTCGCCTTCCACTTCCAGCCCCGGAGCAAGCTGTTCAAGCAATTCGCGCGCCCTGCCCATTTTGCGTGCCGAAACATCGTCGTGGCTGCCGAAATTCGAATGCGACAACAGCGCGACTTTCGGCGACAAGCCGAAGCGGCGCATCTCCTCGGCAGCGAGCAAGGTCATCTCGGCTACCTGTTCGGCACTTGGATCAAGATTGACATGGGTATCGCAAATGAACAGGGTGTGCTTGGGCAACATCAGAATGTTCATCGCCGCATAAACATTCACGCCAGGACGATGTCCAATCACCTCATCGATGTAGCGCAGATGCCTGAGCGGCTGGGAAACAGCGCCGCACAGCATCGCATCCGCCGCGCCCATACGCACCAGCATCGCAGCAATCAAGGTGTTACGGCGACGCATCTCGCGCTTGGCCGAGTCCGGTGTGACGCCGTGGCGCTGCATCAGGCGATGATATTCGCTCCAGTATTCGCGGTAGCGCGGATCGTTCTCCGGATTCACCAGTTCGAAATGTTCACCGGCACGGATGCGCAAGCCCAGCTTCGCGATGCGCTGCTCGATCACCGCCGGACGACCCACCAGTATCGGATAGGCGATGCCTTCGTCCACCACCGTCTGCACCGCGTGCAGCACGCGCGATTCTTCACCTTCCGCGTATGCCACACGCTGGGGCGCACGCTTGGCGGCCTCGAACACCGGCTTCATCAGCATCTTGGAATGATATACAAAGCTTTCCAGGTGCTCGCGGTACGCAGCCATATCGGCGATCGGCCGCTCCGCCACCCCGCTGTCCATCGCGGCCTGAGCCACGGCAGGAGCAATACGGGTGATCAGGCGCGGATCGAACGGTTTGGGGATCAGGCAATCCGCGCCGAACTTCAGCGTTTCTTCTCCATACACCGCCGCCACCGCATCGGACTGCTCG
>JBARHM010000414.1:0-14229 GCA_049799235.1 Gallionella sp. | reverse complement strand
TCACCGCGGCGCTGCAGACCTTGGCGATGCAGGGTGGAAGTTTTGCGGTGGAATTGCTGCCGCTGGCCGAAGGCAATGCCTACGGCCTGGAGGAGGTGGAGTTTCAGGTTGCCGCCAATCCCGGCGTGCCTGCGCGCAATCTGGCCAAGGTCGCATCGGGCGGAGAACTTTCGCGCATCAGCCTTGCAATTCAAGTGGCCACCTCCAGGGTAGCCAGTGTGCCGACTCTGATCTTCGACGAGGTCGATAGCGGCATCGGCGGGCGCGTGGCCGAAATCGTCGGGAAACTGCTGAAAAAACTGGGCAAGGATTACCAGGTGTTGTGCGTCACGCATTTGCCGCAGGTTGCCGCGACCGCAGATCATCATTGGTGCGTGATCAAGGCGGTGGAAGAAGGGGTTACACTGAGCCATATCACTGTATTGAACGGCGTGCAGCGCGTGGAAGAAATCGCCCGCATGTTGGGCGGGGTAAAGATCACCGATACTACGCGCAAACATGCTGCCGAGATGTTGAGTGCAGCTGCTTAGGGTAGTATGCCAAAGATTGGGGTGAGTGATTATCGAGATAACGACTATGCGGGCCATATTGATTCTGTTATCCATACTGTTGTCTGCTTGCGGAGGAGCTACGGGACCTTTGTCGCTATACAAGATGGATATACGCCAGGGAAATTATGTGACATCCGAGATGCGCGATAAGCTGAAGCTGGGGATGTCCAGACAGCAGGTTCGTTATGTGCTGGGTACGCCGATGATCAGCGATCCTTTCCACGCCAACCGATGGGACTATGTGTATCTGCTGGAACATCACGGCAAACTGATAGAGGAACAACGCCTTACACTGTATTTTGAAGGCGATACTCTGGCGAGGATTGATGACGGATCCCTGCCTGCAGGGGTTGCGCCGGCCATCAAGCCGGATGCTTCCGTGCCGAAGCAGCCGGGCAGCTGACGATAAGCGGATCGAGCAAAGGAAAGCGCATGAGCAAAATAAAAATCGCAATTGCCGGAAGCGGCGGACGCATGGGACGCGCCTTGCTGGAAGGCGTGGCGCAGGCCGATGATCTGGCGCTGCATGCCGCGCTGGAGCACAGCGGCAGCACACAGCTGGGACGCGATGCAGGAGAGCTGACCGGTGCGCCCTGCGGGATAAAGATCAGCGCGGATGTTCATTCTGCACTGCCCGGGGCTGACGTGCTGATCGACTTCACCCGCCCCGAAGGCACACTGCACCATCTGGAAATTTGCCGCAAACTTGGGGTGAGCATGGTAATCGGCACCACCGGGCTGAACGCGCAACAGAAGGCGCAACTCGGCGCGGCGGCGCAGGAGATCGGCATCGTTTTCTCCCCCAACATGAGCATTGGCGTCAACCTGGTGTTCAAATTGCTGGAGACTGCCAGCCGTGTATTGAGCCAGGGCTACGACATCGAGATCATCGAAGCGCATCATCGCCACAAGGTGGATGCGCCGTCCGGCACCGCGCTGGGCATGGCGGAAGTGGTCGCGCGCACCCTCGGGCGGGATCTGGCGCAATGCGCTGTTTATGGCCGCGAAGGTGTCACCGGTGAGCGCGATCCGTCCACGATAGGATTCGCCACGGTGCGTGGCGGTGATATCGTCGGTGATCATACCGTGCTGTATGCGGGCATAGGCGAGCGCATCGAAATCACCCACAAAGCCAGCAGCCGTGGCACTTTCGCGCTGGGTGCTCTGCGTGCCGCACGCTTCCTCAAAGCCAATCCGGCGGGCATGTATGATATGCAGGATGTACTCGGCCTGAAGTAGGCCAGTCCTTCTCGCGTTGCGTGTGTTGTTGGGGTCGTGTCAGCATTGCACTCCATTCATCGAGCAGCAAAATGCGTGCTTTGTTA
This sequence comes from Gallionella sp., assembly GCA_049799235.1. Lineage (GTDB taxonomy): Bacteria > Pseudomonadota > Gammaproteobacteria > Burkholderiales > Gallionellaceae > Gallionella. The sequence continues at coordinate 12,353 of JBARHM010000414.1, read as the reverse complement.
TTGACCGCACAAACATGGCGAATCCTTTGTATGGCTTGAGTGCCCTGAGCCAATCTGCACATTGATACCCCCCTGCTAATCCTCTATAATGCTAGCCAATTCTAAAGCGGGATGAGCCGTGCGTTCATCCCGCTTCTTTACGCCTTATTTGGGAGTATCCGGTGTTGCAAACGAACCCTGCCATTCTTGTGCTCTCCGATGGTACGGTTTTTCGCGGCATTTCCATCGGGGCAACCGGCAGCAGTGTCGGCGAGGTGGTGTTCAATACCGCGATGACCGGCTATCAGGAGATTCTCACCGACCCTTCCTACTGCAGGCAGATCGTCACGTTGACGTATCCGCACATCGGCAATGTGGGCGTGAATACCGAGGATGTGGAGTCGCGCCAGGTGTTTGCCAGCGGGTTGGCGATACGCGACTTGTCGCTGACCGTGAGCAACTTCCGCAGCACGCAACCGCTGTCGGACTATCTGAAAGCCAACAATGTCGTGGCGATAGCCGGGATCGATACGCGCAAGCTGACCCGCATATTGCGCTCCGGGGGCGCGCAGAACGGTTGCATCGCAACCGGTACGGATGATGCGGCAGCTCTTGCGCTGGCACGCGGTTTTCCAGGGTTGAACGGTATGGATCTGGCCAGGGAAGTTAGTTGCTCCGAGTCTTACACGTGGACACAGCGCGAATGGGAATTGGGCGTGGGTTATCCGGAGGCGGAGCATACCAAATTCCATGTGGTGGCTTATGATTTCGGCGTCAAGCGCAACATCCTGCGCATGTTGGCAGAGCGCGGCTGCCGTGTCACCGTTGTGCCAGCCAAGACGGCTGCCGCAGACGTGCTGGCGATGGAGCCGGATGGCGTGCTCCTGTCCAACGGTCCCGGCGACCCCGAACCCTGCGATTACGCGATCAATGCCACCAGCCAATTTTTGGCTGAGAGTATGCCGTTGTTCGGCATCTGTCTTGGACATCAGATTCTCGGTTTGGCCGTGGGTGCCTCGACGGTGAAGATGAAATTCGGCCATCGCGGCGCGAATCACCCGGTGCAGGACCTGCAGACCAAACGCGTGATGATTACCAGCCAGAATCACGGTTTTACGGTGGATGCCCAGACATTGCCTGTGAATGCCCGCATCACGCACGTCTCGCTGTTCGACGGCACGCTGCAAGGTTTTGAATTGACCGACAAGCCCGCGTTCTGCTTCCAGGGACATCCCGAAGCCAGTCCGGGTCCGCATGATGTCGGTTATTTGTTCGATAAATTTATCGATTTGATGGAAAAGAGAAAATAAGAGGGATTCTAGGAAGGGGAGAAGAGGGAAAGGAGAAGGGAGAAGGGGAAACCCACCACGCTCTCTGACCCTTCCCACTTATCCCTTCCCCCTTCTCAACTAAAGAATGCCAAAACGCACAGACATAAGAAGTATCCTGATCATCGGCGCGGGTCCCATCGTCATCGGGCAGGCGTGCGAGTTTGATTATTCCGGTGCGCAAGCCTGCAAGGCTTTGCGCGAAGAAGGCTATCGTGTCATTCTGGTGAACTCGAATCCGGCCACTATCATGACCGATCCAAACATGGCGGATGCGACCTACATAGAACCGATCACATGGAGAATTGTTGAGAAGATCATCGCCAGGGAAAAACCCGATGCGATCCTGCCCACCATGGGCGGGCAGACCGCGCTGAACTGCGCGCTGGACCTGGCCAAACACGGCGTGCTGGAAAAATACCAGGTGGAAATGATAGGCGCGTCGCGCGAGGCGATCGACAAAGCCGAAGACCGGGAAAAATTCAAACAGGCCATGACCAGGATCGGTCTTGCATCTGCTCGTTCCGCTATCGCGCACAGCATGGAAGAAGCGCTGCAGGTGCAGCAGGTGATGGGTTTCCCGACCGTTATCCGGCCGTCTTTCACGATGGGCGGCAGCGGCGGCGGGATCGCCTACAACCGCGAAGAGTTCATGGAAATTTGCGAGCGCGGGCTGGAAGCATCACCCACGCGCGAGTTGCTGATCGAAGAATCGCTGCTCGGCTGGAAAGAATTCGAGATGGAAGTGGTGCGCGACCGCAATGACAATTGCATCATCATCTGCTCAATTGAAAATGTGGATGCGATGGGCGTGCATACCGGAGACTCGATCACGGTCGCGCCGGCACAGACGCTGACCGACAAGGAATACCAGATCATGCGCGATGCTTCGATCGCGGTGCTGCGCGAGATCGGCGTGGACACAGGCGGCTCCAATGTGCAGTTTGCCGTCAACCCGAAAGACGGCCGCATGGTGGTGATCGAGATGAACCCGCGCGTGTCGCGCTCTTCCGCGCTGGCATCCAAGGCTACCGGCTTCCCTATTGCAAAAGTGGCCGCCAAATTGGCGGTTGGTTACACGCTGGACGAATTGCAGAATGACATAACGGGAGGCGCAACTCCCGCTTCGTTCGAGCCGACCATAGACTATGTGGTGACCAAGATCCCGCGTTTCGCCTTTGAGAAGTTTCCGCAAGCCAACGACCGGCTGACCACGCAGATGAAGTCGGTGGGCGAGGTGATGGCGATCGGACGCACCTTCCAGGAATCGTTCCAGAAAGCCTTGCGCGGCCTGGAAGTCGGTGTAAATGGATTGGACGAAAAATTCGGCGATCTTGATGCGATCGCTTCTGAACTCGGTAGTCCCGGACCGGAACGTATCTGGGCGGTGAGCGACGCTTTCCGTCTCGGCATGAGCGTGGAAGAAGTGTTCAACTTCAGCAAGATCGATCCATGGTTTCTGGTACAGATCGCTGACCTGATACGTCAGGAAGTATCCCTGGGTGGCCGCACGCTGGGGAGTCTGAGCGCGGATGAGCTGCGCATCCTGAAGCGCAACGGATTTGCCGATGCGCGATTGGCTGCGTTGCTTGAAACCGATGCTGATGCGGTGCGTGCCTATCGTCATGCGCTGGGAGTTCGTCCGGTGTTCAAGCGCGTCGATACCTGTGCGGCCGAGTTTGCCACCAACACCGCTTATATGTATTCCACCTACGAGGAGGAATGCGAAGCTCAGCCGACTTCCAACAAGAAGATCATGGTGCTGGGCGGCGGGCCGAACCGTATCGGCCAGGGCATCGAGTTTGACTATTGCTGCGTGCATGCTGCGCTGGCTATGCGCGAGGACGGCTACGAAACCATCATGGTCAACTGCAATCCCGAAACGGTTTCGACCGATTACGACACTTCCGACCGCTTGTACTTCGAGCCGCTGACACTTGAAGACGTGCTGGAGGTGGTGGCGGTCGAAAAACCGATCGGTGTGATCGTGCAGTATGGCGGTCAGACTCCACTGAAGCTGGCGCAGGGTTTGGAAAAGAACGGCGTGCCTATCATCGGCACCACGCCGGACATGATCGACTGCGCGGAAGATCGCGCGCGTTTCCAGCAGATGCTGCATCAACTGAATCTGAAGCAACCGCCCAATCGTACTGCCCGTACCGTGAAGGCCGCGCTGGAAGGTGCTGTAGAGATCAGCTATCCGCTGGTGGTGAGACCAAGCAACGTGCTGGGCGGCAGAGCGATGGAGATCATTCATGCACAGGCAGATCTTGAACGCTACATGCGTGACGCCGAGATGGCGTCCAAGACCTATCCGGAGCGCATGCCTATCCTGCTTGACCGTTTTTTGAACGATGCGATCGAGGTAGATGTAGACGCTGTGTCCGATGGCGTGCAAGTCATCATCGGCGGTATCATGGAGCACGTCGAACAGGCGGGTGTGCATTCCGGCGACTCGGCTTGTTCTCTGCCTTCGTTCAGCTTGTCGAAGGCGCTGCAGGACGAGTTACGTCTTCAGACCGTGGCGATGGCCAAAGCACTCAATGTGGTGGGCCTGATGAATGTGCAGTTTGCGATTCAGGGCGAAACTGTATATGTGCTGGAAGTGAATCCGCGCGCTTCGCGCACAGTGCCATTCGTGTCCAAGGCGACCGGGGTGCCGCTGGCCAAGATCGCCGCACGTTGCATGGCTGGGCAGACATTGGCACAACAGGGTATCAGCAGTGAAATCATCCCGCCGTATTACTCTGTGAAGGAGGCAGTTTTCCCGTTCATCAAGTTCCCGGGCGTGGATACGATACTGGGCCCCGAAATGAAATCCACAGGCGAAGTGATGGGTGTTGGTGAGACCTTTGCAGAAGCGTTTGTGAAGTCGCAACTGGCGGCCAGCGTAAAATTGCCCAAGAATGGAAAGGTGTTCATCAGTGTGCGTGATGCGGATAAATCAGGCGTTGTCGAGATCGCCGGTTCGCTGGTGCAACTGGGGTTTACGATATTGGCGACGCGTGGCACTGCGGCGGTAATCGGCGCAGCCGGAGTCGAAGTGACGGTGGTGAACAAGGTTGCGGAAGGCCGTCCGCACATCCTGGATATGATCAAGAACGGCGAGGTCAATCTCATTATCAACACCGTTGAAAGCAAGCCGAGTGTGATGCGTGATTCTTATTCCATCCGCCATGCTGCTTTGCAAGGCCGCATAACTTACTATACCACCCTGGCAGGCGCTCGCGCCGCCTGTCTTGGTATGCTGCACATCACAGATTTGCAGGTATATGACCTGCAAACTCAACACCAACGATTGGCTTGGACGGAAAACTCTTGTCCGGGCACCCCCCGAAGGAAGAATCAGATATGAGCAAAATTCCATTGACTCTGACTGGCGCGGAGATGCTGCGCCAGGAACTGCATAACCTCAAAACGGTGGAGCGTCCGGCAGTAATCAATGCCATTGCGGAAGCCCGATCGCATGGGGATTTGTCCGAGAACGCCGAATACGATGCGGCCAAGGAACGCCAGGGATTCATCGAGGGGCGTATCGTGGAGCTGGAAAGCAAGCTGGGCAGCGCGCAGATCATCAATCCCAAGACCCTGAATGCCGACGGGCGTTGTGTGTTCGGAGCAACCGTGGTGTTGGAGGATGTGAACAATGGCGATGTGGTCACTTATCAGATCGTCGGTGAAGACGAAGCGAACATCAGGCAGCGCAAAGTTTCGATCAGTTCGCCGATCGCACGGGCGCTGATAGGCAAAAGCAGTGGCGACATTGCCGAGGTACAGGCGCCGGGCGGGGTGAGGGAATACGAAGTGGTTGAAGTCCAATACATCTAGTTGCTAGACGTTAGTCATTAGTCGTTAGTTGGATGCGGGTTTAACTAATATCTAACGACTAGCTACTAACGACTGGTACTTAACGATTACCCAGCTGCTTCTTGGTCAGCGGTTTTTTGCCCTTGTGGCGAGGCATTTTCTTGATCTCGATAAGGTGTGCTTCCGGGTTGGGTTTGTAAATCACCAGGATCTTGCCGATGTGTTGTACCGGTGCGGCGTCGAGTTGGGTGCAGATGCTTACCAGCATGGTTTCGCGCGACGCACGATCATCGCTCATGACACGTATCTTGATGAGTTCATGGGTTTTCAATGTTTGCGCGATTTCTTTCAGCACGGATTCGGTCAAACCCGCATTGCCTATCATCACCGTTGGACTTAGAGGGTGCGCGCGGCCTTTCAGGGCGAGGCGTTCGGACACGGTAAGAGTTAACATGATTTCCTTCCAGATTTAAGGCGCGGATTGTAAACGATGAAGCCTGCCCCGGCCAAAAAAAACAAGACCAGCAAACAATGGATGCGCGAGCATGTCAGCGATCCTTTTGTGCAATTGGCACAGAAGGAGGGTTATCGTTCGCGCGCTGCTTACAAGCTTCTCGAGATTGATGCCAAGGACCGTCTGTTCAAGCCCGGCATGGTGGTAGTAGATCTGGGTGCGACACCCGGCGGCTGGTCGCAGGTGGCGGCCGCGAAGGTGGGGCGCGGCGGGAAGGTGATTGCGCTGGATCTGTTGCCTATGGATCCGCTGGCGGGGGTGGATTTCATCCAGGGTGATTTTCGTGAAGCGGCGGTGCTGAAGCGATTGCAGGATTTGCTGCAAGGCAAGCCGGTCGGACTTGTAATTTCCGACATGGCCCCCAATATAAGCGGTGTCGCTTCCGCTGATCAGGTACGTGCCATGGAACTTGCGGAACTGGCGATGGAATTCGCGCTCGAACATTTGAAGCCGGAAGGAAGTTTTCTGGTCAAAGTATTTCAGGGCACTGGGTTCGAGAGCTTTTACAAGCTGATGCGCAGCCGCTTCACCAGGGTCGTTTCACGAAAACCCAAGGCTTCGCGTGACCGGAGCAGTGAAGTGTATCTTTTGGCTAGCGAAAAAAAGCAATACATAGTTTAATATCATACCTCGCCAGCCTTTGGCTGTGCCGTATAAGGAGTCATTTTGAACAACTTTAAGAGCATCGCAATTTGGTTGGTTGTGGCACTGGTCCTGATGACCGTTTTCAATCAATTCAACACACGCCAGCAGATGACTGCACAGGTGCAGCTCGATTATTCGCAGTTCCTCGAAGAGGTGAAGCAAGGGCATATTACCAAGGTGACCATAGAAGGGCACACCCTGAAAGCGACCACCTCCGAAGGCAAGCGCATCAGCAGCTATGCGCCAAGCGACTTGTGGATGGTCTCGGATCTGCTGAAGAACGGGGTAACCATCGAGGCCAAGCCCGAGGAAGAGCCTTCCTTCCTGATGAATATATTCGTCTCTTGGTTCCCGATGATATTGCTGATCGGCGTGTGGATTTTCTTCATGCGCCAGATGCAGGGTGGCGGCAAGGGCGGTGCGTTTTCGTTTGGCAAGAGCAAGGCGCGGATGCTTGACGAGAACAAGGAACGCTATACTTTCGCCGATGTGGCTGGTTGCGATGAGGCCAAAGAAGAAGTGTCGGAACTGGTCGACTTCCTGCGCGACCCGTCCAAATTCCAGAATCTCGGCGGCCGCATTCCGCGCGGAGTATTGCTGGTGGGCAGTCCCGGAACCGGCAAGACCCTGCTGGCGAAAGCGATCGCGGGCGAAGCCAAGGTTCCGTTCTTTTCGATCTCGGGTTCCGATTTCGTGGAAATGTTTGTCGGCGTGGGTGCCGCGCGGGTGCGCGACATGTTCGAACAGGCGAAGAAGCATGCACCGTGCATCGTTTTCATCGATGAGATCGATGCGGTGGGACGGCAGCGCGGTGCCGGCCTGGGGGGCGGCAACGACGAACGGGAACAGACCCTGAACGCATTGCTGGTGGAAATGGACGGTTTTGAAGGCGCCAGCGGCGTGATCGTGATCGCCGCGACCAACCGCCCGGACGTGCTGGATCCGGCACTGATGCGCCCCGGCCGTTTCGACCGTCAAGTGGTCGTGCCGTTGCCGGATATACGCGGCCGCGAACAGATCCTGATGGTGCACATGCGCAAGGTGCCGGTTGCCCAGGACGTGAAGGCTGATATTCTTGCGCGCGGCACTCCCGGCATGTCGGGTGCCGACCTGGCGAATCTGGTCAACGAAGCCGCCTTGTTCGCGGCTCGGCGCAGCAAGCGTTTCGTCGAGATGGATGATTTCGAGTCGGCCAAGGACAAGATCATGATGGGTGCCGAGCGCCGCTCCATGATCATGCCTGAAGAAGAGCGCCGCAATACCGCCTACCATGAGTCCGGTCATGCGGTAGTCGCCAAATTGTTGCCCAAGACCGATCCGGTGCACAAGGTGACCATCATTCCGCGCGGCCGTGCATTGGGTCTGACCATGCAATTGCCCGCCGAAGACCGTTACAGCATGGACAAGAATCGCATATTGGACTCGATAGCCGTGCTGTTCGGCGGACGTATCGCCGAAGAGATTTTCATGCACCAGATGACCACCGGGGCCTCCAACGATTTCGAACGTGCAACCGAGATGGCGCGGCGCATGGTGACCCAATGGGGGATGTCGGACTCGCTCGGTACCATGGTCTATGGCGAAAACGAGGGCGAGGTGTTTCTGGGACGTTCAATCACCACACACAAGAATATTTCCGAGGCCACGATGCAGCAGGTGGATGCCGAAATACGTCGCATCATCGATCAGCAATATGGGCTGGCGCGGCGTCTGATAGAAGCCAATCGCGATAAGGTCGAGGCTATGGCCAAGGCTCTGCTCGAACTCGAAACCCTCGATGCCGAGCAGATCGACGATATCATGGCCGGCAACTCACCCCGTCCACCCAAGCCGAGTCAAAGCAGCCAAGTGCCGCCGAAAGATACCGGACCTACCGCGCCTGCCGCCACCGCTCCTACCCAACCGGCTCAGGAAGCCTGAGCGCGGTGAATGTGTGAAACGGGAAACGTGAGAAGTAACCAGCCAGCCGGTTGCGACGTTTCCCGCTCCATGTTTTATCTTTTACTCAAATGCTACTCCACTGCGGCAATTTTCGGCTCAACCTGTCCCGGCCGCTGGTCATGGGTATCATCAATGTCACACCGGATTCATTTTCTGACGGCGGAAGGCATCTGTCATGTGATGCTGCGCTGGAACATGCACAGCGCCTGATTGCAGAAGGAGCCGATCTGCTCGATATCGGCGGTGAATCCACGCGCCCCGGCGCTACGCCGGTCAGCGTGCAGCAGGAGATGGCGCGGGTATTGCCCGTCATCGAAGGTTTGCGCGGTGTATCCGTGCCGGTATCCGTAGACACCAGCAAGCCGGAAGTGATGCAGGCAGCTATTGCCGCCGGCGCGCAGATGGTCAACGACATCGATGCGCTGAGGGATGCTGCAGCGATGCATGAGATAGCCTCCGGCAATGTCGCGGTATGCCTGATGCACAAGCAAGGCGACCCGCAAACCATGCAGACGCAGCCGCATTATCAGAATGTGGTGGCCGAAGTCCGCGATTTTTTGCATGGGCGCATCGCTGCCGCAGAAGCGGCCGGAATCCAACGCAACCGCATCGTGATCGACCCGGGTTTTGGTTTTGGCAAGACGTTGGAGCATAATCTGGCCTTGCTTCGCCACTTGGATAAACTTGCTGAACTCGGAGTGCCGGTATTGGCTGGTCTTTCGCGCAAGTCCATGCTGGGCGCGCTGACCGGACAGGATGTAACTCAGCGATTGCCGGCCAGCATCGCGGCGGCGTTGATCGCGGTACAGCGGGGTGCTGCCATCGTGCGCGTTCATGACGTGCAGGCGACAGTGGATGCGCTTAAGATATTGAATGCAGTGAATGGAGAACCTGCGTGAGCAATAAATATTTTGGAACAGACGGGGTGCGCGGAAGGGTGGGAGAACATCCCATCACGCCGCAATTCGTCATGCACCTGGGCTATGCTGCCGGAAAGGTTCTGGCAAACATCGGAAGCGAGCGCACCGGTGTGCTGATCGGCAAGGACACGCGCATCTCGGGCTATATGCTGGAATCGGCACTGGAAGCCGGCTTGATCGCGGCCGGTATCGATGTGTATCTGGCCGGCCCGGTGCCGACCCCGGCGGTTGCTTATCTGACCCGCGCGTTGCGCTTGCAGGCCGGTATCGTGATTTCAGCATCGCATAATCCGTTCGAAGACAACGGCATCAAATTCTTTTCAGATCATGGCACCAAGTTGCCGGACGAGACCGAGCGCGCCATCGAAGCGGCTCTGGATCAGGAAATGAAGACCAACGATTCAGATGGATTGGGCAAGGCCAAGCGCATCGACGATGCGGTAGGTCGTTATATCGAGTTCTGCAAGAGCACGTTCCCGTCCGAACTGGATCTACGCGGCCTGAAGATCGTCGTGGACAGCGCACATGGCGCTACTTACCATATCGCGCGCCATGTGTTCCACGAACTTGGCGCCGACGTGACCGCCATCGGTGCGCAGCCGGACGGCAGGAATATAAACGATGGTTTTGGCGCGACCGCACCCGCCAATCTGCAGCAGGCAGTGCTTGAACATGAAGCCGATATCGGCATCGCACTGGACGGTGATGGCGACCGGCTGGTGATGGTGGATCACGAGGGGAAACTCTATGACGGCGACCAGTTGCTGTATGTGATCGCCAAACATCGCCAGGCGCAGGGAAAGCTGCACGGCGGCGTGGCCGGCACGCTGATGACCAACCTGGCGTTCGAGCACGCGATGCAGAAGCTCGGCATCCCGTTCAAGCGCGCCAAGGTCGGCGACCGCTACGTGATGGAGCTATTGCAGCAGCAAGGCTGGCAGCTCGGCGGCGAGAATTCCGGCCACATCATCTGTCTGGACAAACACAGCACCGGCGACGGCATCATCTCCGCGCTTCAAGTACTGCACGCATTGCGAGTGAACAAGCAAACCCTGGAGGAGGCAACGCGTGATCTGCACATGTATCCGCAAGTGCTGATCAATGTAAAAGTGGATAAGGGTGTTGATTGCCTCGATCATAGTCAGGTGAAGGCTGCGGTCGCCGATGCCGAGCAGTCGCTCAATGGCAAAGGCCGCGTGCTGTTGCGCCCTTCCGGAACCGAGCCGTTATTGCGCGTGATGGTTGAAGGGGAAGACCGGAAGCTGGTTGAAAGGTCTGCACAGAACATCGCCGAGGTGGTGCGCAAGGTGGCTGTCGGCTAGATTTCAACGTCCGCTTTCAGGAAAGCAATCGGGATTGGTGTAGGGCAGCTCGGTGCCAATTGCAGTACTTCAGGATTGTTCTCAGAATCGTAATCCCGCAGTTGCTTTTCAATTTGATCCACGGCACGATGCATCTATGAAGTAATTTTTCACAGCCACATTAAAGAGTTCATATGATTGAGTTACTTTCCGACCCGCAGGCCTGGATCGGATTCCTTACGCTTACGGCTCTCGAGCTGGTGCTCGGAATCGACAATATCATTTTCATTTCAATACTGGTCGATAAGCTCCCAGGCGAGCGCCGTAACCTGGCGCGCAGGGTTGGCCTGTTCCTCGCCATGTTTATGCGCATAGGGCTCCTGCTCCTTCTTTCCTGGATTGTTGGAATGACTGAGCCGCTCTTCTCTCTGTCGCGCCATGAAGTCTCCGGTCGCGACCTTGTACTGATTGGCGGGGGTCTCTTCCTGCTCTGGAAGAGCACCAAGGAGATCCACCAACTATTGGAGGGCGAAACAGGTAAAGCTTCGGCGTCGGTCCGCGCCACGTTTACTGCCGTTATCCTTCAAATCACCATCATTGATCTTGTCTTCTCCCTCGACTCGATCGTAACGGCAGTGGGGATGGTCGACCAATTGGAGGTGATGATCGCAGCGGTCATTGTTTCAGTGCTGCTCATGATGGCCTTTGCCGGCAGGATTGGACGCGTCGTCTCGGAGCATCCGACGATCAAAATGCTTGCCCTTGCTTTCCTGGTCGTCATCGGCGTCGTGTTGATCGCCGACGGGTTTGGTCACCATGTTCCGAGAGGTTATGTGTACTTCGCAATGGCGTTCGCGGTTGTTGTCGAGTCGCTTAACCTCCGAATGAGGAAGCGTGCGGTTCGCCCAGCCGAGTTGCATGAGCCCTACACGCGAGACCCCTAATGGGTCCGCGCTCGTCGGAACGGCCCAGCCCGCACATGAACACGGACTCTTAACAGAGGCGCTGCAAGCAGCAGTATCGCCGTTATGAGCAACGTTTAACGACCGCTTTCCGGAATTTCGAAGGACTGCAATGTGTCGAGAGCCGCACGTTACGACTGTCCGGTTTTGGGCGACGGAAGTACAAGATCATCCGAACACGTGTGGTTGTCTATGAGTCATTCAATCGTAAGTTGGCGGCAATTCAATAATGAATCAGGTTGCCAGTTCGCAATAGCCCAAGTCAATATTTCTTCAACCGTATTGAGCCGTAATTCATCTAGTGGTTGCTGCCTCAAGAACACCAACGCATAGAACAATGTAGAAGCTGCGTTGACTGTTTCGACAGGCTTGGCCAGTGTCTGTTTGCTGAGCTTCTCGCCTTGCGCGTTTACTACCACCGGCAGGTGCATGTAAGCGGGGGTATTCAATCCCAGTATCTGTTGTAGATAGATCTGGCGCGGTGTCGAAAAGATCAAATCAGCCCCGCGTACCACATCGGTAATTCCCTGAAAGGCATCGTCCATTACCACCGCAAGCTGGTAAGCGAACAATCCATCTGCACGCAGCACGACGAAATCGCCGATTTCGTTTTCGAGGTGCAGGGTGATACGGCCTTGCAGGGCGTCATCAAATTCGATAATTCCAGCATCAATTATTTCGGCGCTGGCGGCATCCCCTCCCCCTTGCAGGGGGAGGGTTGGGGAGAGGGTAGAGGCTTGGTTTCCCCACTGTTCTACCCCGATCCTGCTTGCCCCCTCGCTTCGCTCTCCCCCTCTGCAAGGGGGAAGGAACGGGTGATCGGTGCGTACCCTCCACGATCTTCCTTCCCGTCCGGCCGGAATACCATTGCGGCAAGTGCCGGGATAGATCTGACCGTCTATGCCGTTCAGCGCCGAATCGGCTATCTCCTTGCGGGTGCATGCACAGGGGTACAC
>JBARHM010000413.1:0-4097 GCA_049799235.1 Gallionella sp. | reverse complement strand
CCTTCGCCGTGTTCGCCGTAACGGTCTGGTATTGGACCGGCAGGGATGAAACCGACAGCGCAGGCAAGAAAAAAAGCCTGGGCACGCTGCTGGTGGAAAAATTCCCGGTGTTCGTGATCGGCTTCATGGTCATGGTGTTCCTGACCAGCATGGGCGCTTTCGGCGACGTCGGCATCAAGGGCGGACCTCCCCCTTCGGAGACGATCAAGATGCTGCGCATGGTGATGCAATGGGTGTTCGGTTTGGGCCTGATCGGCCTGGGCGGCTTCATCGACTTCAAGGAACTGCGCGAGGCAGGCGGCACCCCGCTCAAGCTGGGCCTGATCGTTGGCTCCACCAAATACATACTGGCGCTGATCGTCGTACTTCTGATTAAAGATTCCCTGGTAGCCATCTAAACACAACCAGGCTAAACATTAAGAGGAGACAAATCATGGCTAATGAACAAAAAACGGGCAGCGAAACCATCGGCGCCGCCGGCCCGAAAAGCAAGATGACGCTATTCAAGGATGACCGCGCCGAAGATATCGGCTCCATCATCGTGACCGTAATCATTGTCGCCGTCATCGTGCTACTGACTATGAAGTAACTGCATGAAAAACGGCAACATCGTCGTTGCAGTCGATGGTTCGGAGGCATCGCGAGGTGCCTTGAACCATGCCGTGGAACTGGCCCGTCAGCGCAGCATGCCCCTGACGGGCTTTTTCATCATCGATACCCAATGGGCCGATTACATCGGCAACGATTGGCAATCCTCCAAAGGTTCGCGGCAGGGCTTCCTCGACTATATCCGCAAGGAACAGGAAGATCAGGCCGAAGCGGCGCGCAGCCAATTCGAACAAGCCACGAAGGGCATGACGCAAGCCTCGTTCTCGGTGCATATGGGTGATCCCACCCAGGTCATGCTGGAGCAAGCCTCGTCAGAAGATACCGGCATGCTGATCGCCGGCCGGCGCGTGTTTCAGGTAAGCGGCAGGCCCAGCCTGAAATCGCTCGCGGCAACGCTCGCAAAAAAGGCCTCCCGCCCGCTATTGTTGTTTCCCTGACAATGTGCAGCTTGCGCCTTTGTCATCAGCGCGATCATGCATGAGAGCGTGATCAACTGATCGCCCGATGCGTGAAATTGCTGGCGGAAAAGAGTGGGAGTCGAACCCACCAAGAACCGACTGACGGCCCTTGCCAGATTTGAAGTCTGGCCGCCCCACCGGGTAACGACTCTCTTCCAATGTTTCTAAATGAATCAATTGAGGAACAGCTGACAAATACTACCCCAAACTCCTCAGCGCAGGTGATGCGCATCCCCCGCACGCCGGGTGATGGCGCTGGCATCGAAGAACTCCAGTATCTGGATCGCCAGCTTGCGTCCGGTTCCGATCCGGTCGCGGAACAGCGCCGCTGTGATCTTGCCATCCGGTTGACCGGCTGCGATTTCGCGGATGATCGCTTCAAGCTGCTCAACCGATTGCGGCATGAAATAATGATCGTGCGCCACCCGGTAAACTTCCCCCATCGCCGCCAGTTGCTGCAACAGCAGCCGCATGCGCGTTTCACTCACATTCAATGTATGGGCAAGATCGCGCACCCTGGGTGGCTGGAACGGCTGATTCAGCAGCAGAGGCGCCACCTTGTGCCAGACGATCTGATCGCCGGCAGAAAGCGTGATGCGATGCTCCGGCAAATGCAGCCAAGGCCCGCTTTGCACGATGCGCCCTTCGTCCCGCAATTCCCCAAGCAGGCTGGCAAAGATAGCGCGCGCCAGACGCGGCGCCGCCATCTTGCGCAACTTGTTGGCATCCGGCCCGAGCATATCGGGTGATAGCCTGTGCGCTTCCGCCAACCGTTCAAGCACAGCCTGCCGCAAGGAGTCCCAGACTTGGGTAGCGAAGGCGGTGCCGTCAACCGCGACCAGCGGCACATCGCGGCACAGCGCTTCGAATTCAACCGGGCTGAGGTTGCAGGACAAGGCAAAACGATGCAGATCGATCCCGGATGGAGTGGCTTCCAGAATGCCCTGCAACACGGCTTGCACAGTGGGGCGCTCGAGTGCGGCAAGCACGGCCAAGCGTTCCGGTGTGCGGCGCTTGCGTTCCGGCGGGAAAGGATCGAGCACTCTGCCGCCGCCGACGGTGCGGCTGGCGGATTGGTCGCGAATGATGAAGCGGTCGCCGCGCAGCGCGCCTATGGTCCGGTCGAGCACGAGCTGCGCCAGACCGCTTGCACCCGGTTCGAGCTTGTCATGTTCCAGCAGCGCGACGCGCGCCATGACATCGACCGCGCCCAGATGGAAATGCACCGACGACCAGTGGCGCAACGGTTTGTCCGCGCCGGCCAGCAAGTGCAGCCGCACATCCAGACGCTGCGTCGGCCCATGCGCGGGTTCGGCGAGAATCCAGTCGCCGCGCCGCACATCCTGCTTGTCGAAATCCGTTCCCGCCAGGTTGAGCGCGCAGCGCTGGCCAGTCATGCCGATCCCGGACTGGCGATTTTGCGCGTGGATGCCGCGCACCCTGACTGCAATGCCGGCAGGCGACAGCAGCAGTTGGTCGCCCACCCGCACCGTGCCGGAGAACACCGTGCCGGTCACCACCGTGCCGGCGCCAGTCAGCGTGAAACAACGATCCACTGCCAGACGGAAATTACCTGTCCCGGCACGCGGCGGCAACGTTGCGGCGACCTCATCGAGATGTGCGCGCAATGCCTTCACACCGGCGCCGCTCACAGAGGAGAGCGGAAATATCGGACTGCCCTCAAGTGCTGTTCCGTGCAGCAACGACTCGACCTCGGCCCGTGCTTGCGCCACTCTCTCCCCCGGCACACAGTCGATCTTGGTCAAGGCGACAGCGCCGTGCGACAGTCCGAGCAGATCAAGGATCGCGAGATGTTCGCGGGTCTGCGGCATCGGACCGTCATCGGCTGCCACTGCAAGAAGTACAAAATCGATGCCGGTCGCTCCCGCCAGCATGTTGTGTACCAGCTTCTCATGCCCAGGCACATCGATGAATCCCAGCACCGCGCCGTCAGGCAGCGGCGTGTATGCGTAGCCCAGGTCCAGCGTGATGCCGCGCGCCTTCTCCTCCTTGAGGCGGTCTGCATCCACGCCGGTGAGTGCCTTCACCAGGGAAGTCTTGCCGTGGTCGATGTGTCCTGCGGTGCCGACGATCACGGCGCGACGTTCAATTCCGCAAGTTGATGGACAAACCCGGCCTCATCTTCCAGGCAGCGCAGGTCCAATACCAGCGCGCCTTCCTCGATGCGGCCGATCACAGGTACTGGCAATGCGCGCAAGGCGGCGGCGAGCTTCTCCAGCGCAGTGCCCTCGCCGCGCCCTTTTATTACAGGACGGATGGAGATGCCATGGCTGGCCAGACGTTCCACCGGCAACGAACCGCTGCCGATCTGGCTTGAGCAGTCGCACAGCGTAACGCTGTAGTGATCCGCAAGCTTGTTCTGCAACGGTTGCAACACGCGTGCAGCAACCGCCTTGATGTCATTCGCTGTTCGTGTCAGCAGACGAAGTGTGGGCAGTCGCACGGCTAGGCGGTCGGGATCGCGATAAAGCCGCAGGATCGCTTCGAGCGCAGCGATCGTCATCTTGTCCAGACGCAGTGCGCGCTTCAGCGGATTTTTTTTGATCTTCTTGATCAGCTCTCGCCGCCCGACGATGATGCCTGCCTGCGGACCGCCAAGCAATTTGTCGCCGCTGAACGTGACAAGATCGATGCCGGCCGCCAGCGCCTGCTGCGGCGTGGGTTCGACCGGCAGGCCCCAGCGCGCAAGGTCGACCACTGTGCCGCTGCCCAGATCCATCATGAACGGCAGGCCATGTTGATGTGCAAGCTGCGCCAGCTCCGTTTCCTCTGCGGCTGCGGTGAAACCCACGATCGCATAGTTGCTGGCGTGGACCTTGAGCAGCAGGGCGGTCTTGGTCGTGATGGCCGCCTCGAAATCCCGCAGGTGGGTGCGGTTGGTCGTGCCCACCTCGATCAGGCGGCAGCCGGCGCGGGCCATGATGTCGGGCACGCGGAATGCACCGCCGATCTCGACCAGCTCGCCGCGCGAAACGATCACTTCCTTGCGCGCGGCACGCGCATTCAAAG
>JBARHM010000412.1:0-5450 GCA_049799235.1 Gallionella sp. | reverse complement strand
GAAGGACCTCGCACTAGGGAGCCAGACCGTTGAGTGGTACGACATTCCCAAAAGTTGTCTGGACAATTTGGGGGCCATAGATCTACTTCTCGTTGATGGCCCCCCACAGGCAAAAGGCAAGACGATGCAGGCAAGATACCCAGCCATTCCATTGTTGTATGGGCGCTTGTCACCTCAAGCGGTCGTGTTCGTGGACGATGCTAACCGGGAGACTGAGTCGAAAATGGTTGAAAGATGGAAAGCAGAATATCCCGAGTGGCATTCTCAAGGGTTCGATACCGTTGATGGCGTTTGCATTCTCACGAGAGCGTTGTAACTTTGATAGTTATCAGGTATTCCAGGTCGTGATCGATCCACTTTCCCGTCTTATGCATCGTCAAGCTGGACAGCATGGCCCGGTCATGCTCATGTACCACTCTGTCCAGCCCGGGAAAGGCACCCCGGATTGGCCATGGGCCGTTTCGATGAAGCGTTTCTGTGACCAGATCGACTTCCTGGCTACTGAAGGCTATGCCACGCCCACCATGGGCGAACTGATCGTTGAGCCCGAACGATATCGGGGGCGCACCGCTGTCATCACCTTTGATGATGGTTATGTGGACAACCTCGCCGCCTGTGAAGAACTGCAAAAGCGCGGCATGCGCGCCACTTGGTTCATCGTGACCGGCTCGATTGGGGAACCGCCAATCTGGCCTGCGGACGGAGGCCCGGGGGGGCGTATGCTGAACGTAGCCGAGCTATGCGACATGCAGGAAAACGGTATGGAAATCGGCTCGCACACGGTCAATCATGTGCGCCTGACAGAAGTTGATGATGCGCGTCTGGTGCAGGAATTGGCCGATTCCAAATCCAGCTTGGAAGACATGCTCGGCAATGCGGTCACCAGCTTTGCCTACCCCTATGGCGCGTGGGATGAACGCTGTGCAGCGGCGGTCAAACATGCCGCCTACACCGCGGCCTGCACCACCCGCACCGGCTGGGCACTGCGTGACAACAATCCCTATCAACTGCGGAGGTTGAGGGTATTCAATACCGATACGGTTGGCTCGCTGGCGCGCAAGCAGGCTTTGGCCTCTAATGATGGCAGTTGGCAAGCAATGCTTGCATACACGTTAAGCCGACTGAGGAGAATATAACAATGCAGAAAACCCCCAGCTGCCCTGCATGCGGCGAAACTGTGTGGCAAACCCTAGGTAACCGAACCTATCGCACTGAACAGATCGGCCGCATGAGTCCCAATGTCAATAAACGTCTTGTCGTGTTGTTCAAGGTTTGGTTCCCCGGCAAGGAGAGTGTTACACTAACTTCCGTGGTTTGCGAAGGATGCGGTTTTGTCTGTTTCACGCCCCGTCCAAGCGAAGACGACATCAATGCCAAATACAAATTCCTGTCCACCGATCCCGAAACTGGAAATGAAATATCTCTCGATCTGGCGAGCGATGAACCGCGAGCTGCAGATATCTGTCAGCGCCTCCATCCTTTTCTGCCCAAACAAGCATCTATACTGAATTTCGGCGGCGGCAATGGCCGGTTGTTAAGGCCATTCATCTTGGATGGACACCGATGCTACCTCGTCGATTATCCAGGCGAAATACTACCAAGTATATATTACATGGGGGCCACTCTAAGCAATATTCCCATAGGACAAAGATTTGACGTCATCATTTGCAGCCATGTTTTGGAACACCTCGCCGACCCTTACGTACTTGTTGCAAACCTCAAGCACTATCTTCTGGAAACCGGCACGCTATACGTTGAGGTTCCCGTGGAAATTTGGAAGCATCCTCCACTGCCCATCGAACCTGTGACGCACATCAACTACTTTACGCCGGCATCTCTGCTCCACCTTCTGGAGCGTGCAGGTCTTGACGTGTTCTCATGCAAGGAAGGACTTTATACCACTGAAGAAGGTGGTACTGGCAAAGCGATCCGCGCATTCGCTAGGACAGGTATTGCCCCTCACCATTCTGTGCCATCCACGTCTGCACTAAGACAAACGCTCGGCTACCTAGAGCCATCCATTTTGGTGCAGCTTGTACACGCCTTTAAATACCCCAGGTTGACGAAGCAAGTCATTACCATGGCACTGAGAAAACGACTCAGCCATATCCCTTTTCTTTGGCGTCTAGTTGCCTCAAAGCATGACTAAAGTAGATACAAAAATCATTTCCGTCATCATGCCCTGTTACAACTGCGCCAAGCATTTGGTGGCGAGCGTAAGCAGTGTACAGGCTCAAACCATGAAGGACTGGGAACTGGTGATCGTCGACGACGGTTCAGCAGACCTGTCTTGGCAGACACTCCAATGCCTTGCCGCCCAAGATAAGCGCATACGGATATTCCAGCAACTCAATGCCGGAGCCGCAGCCGCTCGCAATCGCGCGTTAAGGGAAGCACGCGGTGCCTATACTGCATTTCTGGATTCAGACGATACATGGCACCCTGAGTTTCTTGAGGCCATGGTGTCTGCGCTCGACGCAGATCCCAATGCCGGCATCGCCTATTGCGGTTGGCAGAACATCGGTTTGGGCAAGGGCCGCGAAGAACCATTTATCCCCCCAGAATACGAGGATAGCAACAAGACCGAGTCGCTGCTTGGCGGTTGCCGATGGCCAATTCATGGCGCGCTGGTACGCAGTCAAATCATCAGAAAAGCGGGTTGCTTTGACGAGACATTGAGCTCATGCATGGACTACGATCTCTGGCTTCGTCTTGGCACTATTCATCGACTCGTTCGCGTGCCAATTGTGCTTGCTTATTACCATCATCATGGCGGCGAGCAGATCACCCGAAACCGGGCTCGCATCGCCATTAATCATTGGCGGGCGCAGCAGAAATATCTGTCCACCCATCCGGCGCTCAGCACCTCAATCGGGAAATCGCGCATCCTCGAGTTGACGATGGGCGAATTGCTCAAGCGCGGTTATGATTGCTACTGGCAACGCGACCTGCCCGCTGCGCGAAAAATATTTCGCGCCGTAATGAAACAGGGTTATGGCACGCTCCGGGACTGGAAATACATGCTGCCCGCCTGGCTTCCGGAATCCTGGTATCAATGGCTGATCAGGCAGCGCGACAAGCACATCGACCATGACAACTCGCGCTGATTGCCCCGCTATGCCCACGCTCACCATCGCAATTTGCACCTACAACCGATCCGAGCGATTGCCCAGCCTGGTGTCTGCGCTGCGTGCACAAGAGTGCGACCTCCCGTTCGACATTCTGTTTGTTGACAACAACAGCACCGACAATACCGCTGACGTCCTCGATCGTCTTGCGCAGGAACCGGGCGCGCCGCTGCGGCATGTGCGAGAGCTCCAACAGGGAATCACACACGCACGCAATCGCTCCATTGAGGAATCGCTCGGGTACGACTACATGGTCGTCATGGACGATGACGAGGTCCCAATGCCGGGCTTTATCCGGGCTGCGGTCTCCGCCTTGCGAGATGAGGGCGCGGAATGCGTCGGTGGCAGGGTTCACGTTCGATTTGATCCTGTTCCTCGTCCTGCCTGGCTAGAAGACAACCTGCTCGGGTTTCTTGCCGAGGTGAATCACGGTACTTCATCGAAATGGGTGGAAGACAACACGACGCCCATCTGGACTTGCAATGTCGCGTACCGAACCACGCTGTTCAGGGACGGCCTGCGCTTTGATCAACGCTACAACCGCAAGGGCAAGGATATCGGCGGCGGCGAAGATGCCATGATGTTTCAGGCGCTGCTCGATCGAAAAACAAAAATGCGCTATCGGGCAGACATGGTAGTGGAGCATTACGTCGAGCCTTGGCGACTCAATCGATTGTACTTTTTAAAGGTGCACTACTTGTCTGGATTCAAGACTGGCTTCTACGAGTTTTCGCGCTACCATCGGGAATCATTTGGCGTACCCTTGTTTCTGTTTCCGCAGTTGGCGCGTCATGCTTTCACAACGCTGAAGATGTATGCAACCGGGAAGCCAAGCGCGCTGCGGCAAGCCATGAACATGACGCATGCAATGGGACTGGTCGCGGGATGCTTCGCCCGCTGGCGGAGAGCGGAGGGGTAATTACAGCCCTAAAGACGAGAGTGCGGATACCTTTCGGTGACTGGTTTCGACTGGTCGTAATGAGGAGACGGGCGACATAGTTGGTGGACACTGGTATTGGTAACAAGTGTCGTTCGCGGCACCATGACAGCAAAGGTTATGTGAATTGGCAATCCGGTGTATGCTTTTAATATATGTGATGAAACGCTCATGTTGCATGAGTATTGTTATTCCGGAGGACGAAACCGTGATTAAGTCATATGTAAGATGCGCGAAAAACCCGGCAGAATTGATACCTTGAAAGTAAGGATTAAACATGCTCCGTTATCTTTGGTTTAGTTATTCATTGATTTTTATACCAGCTGTGCCAGCATTTGCCACTGAAACTGACTGGGCAAAGGATTCTGAAATATCCTCTTTGCCGCAGTATTGTCAGGCCAGATTACGCAAAAAGCATGGGAGTCCCGAGTACAAAACTTGGGAGGGTATTTTGGGGCCGAACTTTGTTCATACACACCACTTTTGTAACGGGCTTAATCTAATTAATCGATATTACAAGGCTTTGAACCAATATGATCGACATTTCTACCTTAACGCGGCGATCAAGGAATTTGATTACATGATCAATCATGCCGCCCCCACCTACAGTCTGATGCCAGAAGTCTACCTCAACAGGGGTTTTGCTCTTTCCAAGTTGCACAGGGACGGCGAAGCCATTGTCGATTTAATGAAAGCCTTGAAACTCACCCCTAGGTCACCGCGCAGTTATATCACCCTTGCTGACTTCTACGCGGACAGGAAGCTGACCGACAAGGCCCTTGCGACCGTTACCGAAGGTCTGAAGTATATCCCGAAAAGTAATCTGCTTCAGCGCCGTTATGAGGAACTGGGGGGCAAGCAGCCATTTCCAGAGCCCTATGAGCAAGCTACGGCCGTCGTGCAGCCTTCAACCGAAAAGGCTGAGAAGGCACTGCCAGCACAATCCAATGAGGATTCTGACGCTACGTCCAAGAGTAAACAAAAACCCACCGAACCTCAGCAGAGCATCCAACAAAGCCAGCCGGCGCAGCCGATAGGGGTGCCGGGGAATCCATGGTGCCGGTTTTGTACAGATTCCGATAGCAAGCCGCAGTAGCACGGATTGGGCGGGTGTGATGGTTCTACGAATATGAAGCGCCTTACCATTCTGGTATGCACACACAACCGCTGGCAGTTGCTTGAACAACTGTTGCATTCCCTTAATTCGGCCAACCGGCCAACGGATTGGGACGTCGATATCCTGGTTGCCGCCAACGCCTGCACAGATGAAACTCATCAGTCGCTTGATGTTTACATAGCTCAAGCGGCTGAAAAAGGATGGTTATCCCTTCAGTGGTTTGCAGAGCCAATGCCTGGAAAATCCGTTGCGCTCAACAGCGCTATGA
>JBARHM010000411.1:0-1733 GCA_049799235.1 Gallionella sp. | reverse complement strand
CCTTGTTGGCCGACATCAAGGATGTACTGGCCTGGTGCCAGGACGCGGTGGCGCTGAACGAGCAGATCCATACCGCGCATGCCGAGCACGCCGGCTTCGCCACGCTGCACAGTAATTTTATGAGCATGGTTGGCAGCAGGGGAGAACTGGAGTTGTATCACGGTGGCCTGCGCGCGCGTACGGCGAGCGGCGCAAGGATCTTCGACCAGTTCGATTACCGCGGCTATCAGCAGATCATCCGCGAAGAAGTGCGCCCGTGGAGCTACATGAAGTTCCCTTACCTGACCGGATTGGGCAGGGAGCATGGCTGGTATCGTGTCGGCCCGCTGGCGCGCGTGAACAACTGCGATTTCATTTCGACAACTCTGGCGGAAGCGGCGCGCAAGCGCTTCAGGGAATTCGGCCGGGGCGGTTTTGTGCAGGACACGCTGGCCTATCACTGGGCGCGCATGATCGAAGCTCTGCATTGCGCCGAGTCGATCAAGGAATTGCTGCATGACCCGGAGATCGCCGGCACCGATCTGGTTGCCGATCCGGGTGAAAAACGCAGCGAGGGTATCGGCGTGATCGAAGCGCCGCGCGGCACGTTGTTCCATGACTATCAGATCGACGAGCAGGGCCTTATAACAAAGGCCAACCTGATCGTCTCGACCACCAGCAACAACCAGGCGATGAACGAATCGGTGCGTTCGGTCGCCAATGAATATTTGTACGGCCGCGAGCTCAGCGAAGGTTTGCTCAATCATCTGGAAGTCGCGGTGCGCGCCTACGATCCCTGTCTGTCCTGCGCCACACATGCGCTGGGCAAGATGCCGCTGCAGGTGGATTTGCTCGATGCGGGCGGCGCGCTGCTCGACCGGCTGGTCAAGGGCGGCGATGGCAAGTTCGAACGAACCGGTCGGTCGTAATGGTGAAACTGCTGCTGTTCGGATACGGCAATCCCGGGCGCGGAGACGATGGATTGGGTCCCGAGTTGATAGCGCGCATAGCGCAGTTGCAGATCGCCGATGTCGAGTGTCAGAACGACATGCAACTGCAAGTCGAACATGTCACCGATCTGGCCGGATGTGACCGGGTGCTGTTCGTCGATGCCGACATGTCGTGTGCCGAGCCGTTCGAATTTTCCGAAATCGTGCCCAGGAAAGACGGCAGCTATACCAGCCATGCGATGAATCCATCCGCGTTGTTGCATGCCTATCGGCAGGTGTATGGGGTGGATGCGCCGCCCGCATTTCTGCTGCGCATACGCGGCCATGATTTTGGGTTGGGTGACCCAATCACGGATAAAGCTACTGCCAATCTGGAAGCGGCAACGAATCTGGTTGTTGAATTGTGTACGTCAGCGAGTCTGCCGAACTGGCGGAACAAATCAATTGCAAATTGGATCGCTATTCAATAGTCAAGGGAGACTTCACTCCGCTTGACCGCCAGATCCGGCAAGCGCCTTCATCCGATACCATGCACGGCCCGACTGGTGTGCGCGGGGTGCAGGCGGTGGCGAAAAGTTTGCATTCGTTCGGATAGATTCTTCCCAGCACCACGCGGGCGCAATCGCAACCGGGCGGCATCTCGCCGACGCGCTTGCGTCCTTCCGTTTCAAAATTCCCAAAGTGTTTGCGCGCGTCGTGCGCGGCAAATTGCGCATTCAGCACAAAACCAGACGCCGGGATGATGCCGATGCCGCGCCAGTTCGCGTCGCTGACATGCATCGCCTGCTTGAGTTGCGCCTGTGC
>JBARHM010000410.1:0-2428 GCA_049799235.1 Gallionella sp. | reverse complement strand
ATGTACCCTCACGCTGCAGTTCGATGGCGAACGATGCATGATCGACACCGGCCCGCACAAACTCGGCGAGCAACGCTTCGGCATCACCGCCATCCGTCGGCAAGACACTCTTCACTTTGCCATGGTCAAAAAAGGCGAGTAACGTTTTCTCCGGAATGGTATTGATGGTATCCGGCGCCGCGAGCGCCTCAAGATAAAGCGTATCCGGGGCTGCGGGATCCTTGGTGCCGGTGCTTGCCCACAGCAGGCGTTGGGGGAGAGCGCCGAAAGCAGCCAACTTCTGCCAGCGCGCTGATGCCAGCAAATCGCAGTAGGCATTGTAGGTGCGCATGGCGATGGCGATTCCGAGGCGGTTGCGCAGATCGTCGGTTACCTTATCTTTGATTGCGACATCCCATCGGCTCACGAACAGCGATGCGACGGATCCGACTGCCGGATCGAGTCCGGCCGCGATGCGTCGCTCGATGCCGCGCATATATGCTTCGGCTGCCGCAACGTAGTGCTCGCGGGAGAATAGCAACGTGACGTTCACCGGCACGCCCGCAAAAATGGACTCTTCAATCGCCGGAATGCCTGCACGGGTGCCAGGAATCTTGATGAATAGATTGGGACGCTGCGCACGCTTATGCAGTTGAGCAGCCGCCTTGATCGTTCCGGCGGTATCGTCGGCGAGCAGTGGGGAAACTTCCAATGAGACCCAGCCATCGACTCCGCCGGTGGCATCATGAACCGGACGAAAAAGATCAGCAGCCCGGGTCAAATCTTCCAGCGCAAGTTCAAAGAACAACGCCTCGCCGGACTTGCCCGCAAGCGCTTTTTTTCGGATGGCGTCATCGTAAAAATCACTTTTTTGGATGGCGTGATCGAAGATCGTGGGATTGGAGGTCAGCCCGGTCACGGAAAGTTCGCTGATATAGCTGGCCAGTGTGCCGCTCTTCAGCAGCCCGCGTGTGATGTTATCGAGCCAGAGGCTTTGACCGAGATCATGCAGTTGTTGTGTGGCTTTCATTTTTTATCCTTTTCCAACTTGGGATTGTGCCAGCTTCCGTCTGCCGCAATGAGCGCATCAGCCTGTTTCGGCCCCCAGCTGCCGGGCTGGCAAGGATATACAGGGCGTAGCCTGTCAAGAACGGGATCGACTTACGCCCAGGCGGCCTCGCCAGGAAAAATCCATCGTCATACTTCTTTCCTTCGCCAGGGTTTCCATCAAAGAAGATGTCTCCGCCACGATGTCTTTGCCGCCCATCATTATCTCAAGTATTCGGCCACTAAAGTATCAGATAGAATATGCGCTTCGCATCCCAACTTTCGTTTAAGGACACATCATGTATCAAATCGCCCCAAGCATACTCTCCGCGAACTTCGCCAAGCTGGGCGAGGAAGTCGACAACGTTCTCGCCGCCGGTGCTGACATCGTGCACTTCGACGTGATGGATAACCATTACGTGCCTAATCTGACTATCGGCCCGCTGGTCTGCGAAGCGCTGCGCAAGCACGGCGTGACCGCACCGATCGATGTGCATCTGATGGTCAAACCGGTGGACCGCATCATTCCGGATTTTGCCAAGGCGGGCGCGACCTATATCACCTTCCACCCCGAGGCCTCCGAGCACATAGACCGCACCATAGCGCTGATCAAGGAAAGCGGTTGCAAGGCCGGACTGGTTTTCAACCCCGCCACGCCGCTGGACGCCCTTGAATACACCCTGCCGAAACTGGACATGGTGTTGCTGATGTCGGTGAACCCCGGTTTTGGCGGACAGAAGTTTATCCCTTACGTTTTGGATAAGGCACGCGCCGTGCGCAAGATGATCGATGCTGGCAAATACGGCTGCCGTCTTGAGATTGACGGCGGCGTAGGCCCGTCCAATATTCGCGAAGTAGCCGAGTCGGGCATAGATACTTTCGTCGCAGGATCTGCAGTATTCAGCAAGCGCAGCGAAAAGGACAAGAACCGCTACGACACCATCATAGGCGAATTGCGCGCCGAACTTGCCAAAGCAAAGTAGCCCATGCGCACCAATCTTGCTGCGTCACCGAGTGCCGCAATCACCAGATTTGCAGTGCCCGTATGCGTCGATGCCATCGTCATCGATCTCGACGGCACCCTGTTGAATACCGCTCCGGAACTGACCACATCAGCAAACCGCATGTTGCGCGACATGGATTACGCGCCGGTTTCGCAAAAGTTGCTTGCAAGTTACATAGGCAACGGTATCAGTTGGCTGGTCAAGCGTGCGCTGACCGGTGAAATGCATGCCACGCCGGATGCAGCACTTTATGATCACGCCCTGCCGATATTCGAAAAACATTACGCAGAACTTTTGCTCAACAGCAAGACCTACGGCGGCGTGATCGAAGGCCTGGATGCGATGAAAGCCGGCGGTTTCCGCCTGGGCTGCATCACCAACAAGCTTGCGCGCTATAC
>JBARHM010000409.1:0-1566 GCA_049799235.1 Gallionella sp. | reverse complement strand
GTCTGCGACCGTTCTCTGGCGACCGTAGTTTACTTGTCGTTGGTGATGGGCAAACCGCTTCTTCTAGAGGGCGAAGCGGGTGTCGGCAAGACCGAGATCGCCAAGGTGTTGTCCAAGGTCTTGGGCGCGCGGCTGATCCGTTTGCAGTGCTACGAAGGGCTCGATGCCAGCACCGCGCTCTACGAGTGGAACTACCCTAAGCAGATGCTCCATATCAAGCTCGAAGAGATCGAGCGCGGCGATAAGAAGCAGGTTGAGACCGAGATCTTTACTCAAGACTACCTGGTTAAACGGCCGTTGCTCGACGCGATCCAGAGCGAGGATACCATCCCGCCGGTGCTGTTGATCGACGAGATCGACCGCGCCGATATGGAGTTCGAGGCGTTTCTGCTCGAAGTCTTGTCCGATTTTCAGATCACTATTCCCGAGTTGGGCACGGTGACGGCAAAGCATCGGCCCTATGTGTTTCTCACCTCCAACCGCACGCGGGAAATCCACGACGCTTTGAAGCGGCGCTGTTTGTATCACTGGATCGAGTATCCGACCTTCGACAAGGAATACGAGATCATTACGACCAAGTTTCCCGAGGTCGAAACCAAAATGGCGCAGCAAATCTGCGCGTTCATGCAAAAAGTGCGCGAGATGAATTTCTACAAGCGTCCCGGTGTCGCCGAAACTTTGGATTGGGCCACGGCACTGATCGCGCTCAATCGCAAACAGTTGGATGACAAGTCGGTGATCGAGACCATGGGCTGCGTGTTCAAGTACCGGGAAGATTTGAGCCATCTGCGCGAGCAAGTGGAAAACCGCCAATTCAGTCTCGATGCGCTGCTGCGCACGTCGCCGGAGCTCGTGAGTTAGGGATCGATGGATATCACTCCCGAAACAGTCGCGGAGGCGGTCAACAAAGTCGCCTCGGCACGCGGCAAAGGCACTTTGCCGAACATCATGGCGTTTGGCCGCGCCTTGAAGCATCTCGGCGTCAAGGTCAGCTTGAGCCAGCTACTCGATGCCTCGCGTTCGGCGGATCTGGTCGACATTTCCGAACGCGGCGATTTCCGCGCGCTGTTACGCGCCAACTTGATTTCGCAAAAGGAAGACTTTCCGGTCTTCGATATGCTCTTCGATTGTTTCTGGCGCGAGCAGAGCTATGAGCGCGTGCCGATGGAGACCATGGATATTCAAGGCACGCCCACCGAGTCTCAAGCCCCGGAGGGCGGCGATGAGGAAGGCGGCATGGAAGAGGCTGCCACCGAGGCGATCGCCAATGAGAATTTGCCGCTGGAGAATCTCGACGAGTTCGCGGTGCCGACCTATAGCGCGCAGGAGCTGATGAACCGCAAGGACTTCAGCGAGATGGGCACCGAGGAAAGCCGCGCCATCGCCCGAGCGATTCTGCTCATCGCCACCAAGATCGCCACCCAGATCAGCCGGCGCAAGAAGATCGGTCGCAAAGGTCCGGTGATCGATCCGCGCACGACCATGCGGCGAAGCATGAAGTTCGGCGGCGAAGTGATCGAGATGTCGTACCGCAAACGGCGCATCAAGAAAACCAAAGTCGTGCTC
>JBARHM010000408.1:0-2923 GCA_049799235.1 Gallionella sp. | reverse complement strand
GAAAGCCCGCACCACCTATGGTTACCGCCCAGATGGCCGCGCCCAGCGCGTTGAAAAGTACAAAGCGCCAGACCGGCACCTTGCTCATACCGAATGCCATCGGACCCACGGTACGCAAGCCATAGAGAAAACGTATGGCCACGATGAGCACCTCGTGATAGCGATCTATCAGTGCGTTGGCGCGTTCGAATAGCGGGGCTAACCGATTAAAACGGGACAACACCCACGCGGCGCGCCACCTCCCCAGCCAGAAATAGAACTGATCGCCAAGGAATCCGCCCAGCAGCGCGATAATGATCACCCAGTGCAGTTGCAGATAACCCTGATGCGCGGCAAAACCGGCCAGTATCAGCAGCGTCTCGCCTTCCAGCAGGGCACCCACAAACAATGCAACATAGCCATAGTCGGCAATCAGCCCGGAAAGGCTCACCGTAGCATGCTCAATGGTTTAAATCAGATGCAAGGTTGTCATTTCCCGGCAAATACTTCGCGCAGGAACGCCGTCGCCTGCTGCCATGAATCCTTGTCGGCTTCGACGTTGTAGGCCAGCGGCATTTTGAATTTCTTGCCCAGCTCATCCGCTTCCGGATTGGTGAAAGCATGCTGCGCACCGGGATAAGTAACAACCCGATAGTTCGCTCCCGCATGGTCCATTTCCTTCTTGAATGCGGCGACGCTATCCGCGCCTATCATCGGATCGGCTTCGCCGGAGAAAGAAACGATGCGTGCCTTGATCTTGCCCGGTTGGGCTGGACTGTCGGTACCCAGCGAGCCATGGAAACTCACCACACCTTTCAGATCCTCGCCTTGTCGCGCCATGTTCAGCACCACCCCGCCGCCGAAACAATAGCCTATTGCCGCCATTTTGCCGGCATCCACGGTCTTTTCCTTGCGCAACAGTTTCATGCCGGCCTCGAAGCGCGCCTTGGCCATCGGCATGTTCTTGCTCACCTCGGTGGCAAACTTGCCCGCTTCATCGGGATGATGAGCCTGCCTGCCGTCTCCATACATGTCCACAGCCAGCGCGGTATAGCCCTGTTCAGCCAACATGCGCGCCCGCTTGCGCGCATATTCGTTGTGTCCCCACCACTCGTGCACCACCAGCACCGCCGGGCGCTTGTCCTTGAATGCATCGTCATAGGCGATATAACCCTTGAGGGTCGTGCCATTAGCCTGATAACTCACTTCCTTGCCCTGTACCGCTGCTTGCGCCAAAGAAACTGCCAAGCCGAACAACGATATCGCCATCAAGAATGTTTTCATGTCCCCTCCGTTGAAATAGTTGATCTGCCCAACCACCCGCACTGTAGCTGGAATTCTAAAGAACAAACTGCCGCCCTTGCTGCAATCGCTCCGGATGAAAACTGCCGCAGGCAGCCATGACCTCCGCCATGATGCGCTCCTCCTTGCCCGGTTCCAAATGGGTGACGAACAGTTGCACGGGGTGTTGCCAGCGCGCCAGTCCGCGCGCCAGCAATTCCGCGCACAGGTGCCCCGAGGCCGCAGGGCATGAATCATTGAGAAAGGTCGTCTCGATCATCAGATAGCGCAGATTCCCGATGCAGTTTAATGCCGCCCAGAATTCCTCGCAATCGGTGGTGTCGCCGCTGTAAACGAAACTGCCGGCACCGCTATCCAGACAATAGCCCACGCCCGGCACCGAATGACGAACCGGCAACGGCGTGATACGCCGGTTCCCGAGCAACACAGGAGTGCCCGGCGCAACCGGCGCAAAACGGATATAGGAACGCTCGACTGATGGCTGTATTGTGTAATCCGGCCACAGCTCGCCGTTCAGCATGTTCTTCTTCAGCGCGGCGATGGTTTCAGGAAGGGCATGCACCAGCAACGGCTGCTGGCGCATGAATGCGACCGCATCGGCCAGCAGAGGCACGAACCCGCTGTGATCCAGATGGGCGTGGGTGAGGAACACGTGATCTATCCTGGCCATGCGTTCCAGATCCAGGTCGCCGACACCAGTCCCGGCATCGATCACGATATCCTCGTCCAGCAGCAGCGAAGTGGTGCGTCTTGCGCCACCTATTCCCCCGTAACAGCCCAGCACTGTCAGCAGCATGGCCGTCAGTCCTCAAGCCGTCCCCGTCTGCACCGGGATGCGCATATAGAACACCTGCAACCCCTCAGTGCGCAGCTTCTCCAGCAAGCGCTCGGTAAGCTGTTCTTCGAGTATGAACTCGACCTTCACCGCCAGTTCTCCGGCCAGCTCGAAAAAGGTCTCCTCGTGCATTTTTCCATGCCGGCCAAATCCGGCGATTGCACGGAATGCCGATCCTCCATGCACCCCCAGCCCGCGCGCTTCTTCAAGCAGCCATTCATAGAGAAGTTTGCCGTCGTGATGCTGCTTTTCACTAATGTAGAACGAGAGCAGGTTCATGTCGCGCTCCTAAGTATTAAACCATTTGAACGTCTGGATGCCGAATACCGTCATCAGCAGCGAACCGCCGAGATGGGCAACGATGATGGCAGATCCCCAGGCGTACTGGCCGCGCAACAACAGCGTGATGGTCTCTGCCGAAAATGTCGAGAAGGTGGTCAGTCCGCCGAGGAAACCGGTGATGATCAGCAAACGCAACTCCGGCGACAGTCCCGGATGCTGCGTGAAGAATGCCACTGCGAGGCCGATCAGATATCCGCCGACGAGATTGGCCGCCAGTGTGCCGAACGGCAATTCGGGCAGCACCGGATTAAGCCACAGCCCCAATCCCCAGCGCAGCCATGCACCGCAAGCAGCGCCGATCCCTACTGCGAGAAAAGCATAAATGACCATAAAGAAATTTTCCAAATACGTCGTTACCTCACTCTCTCCTCAATCCTCTCCCGCAAGCGGGAGAGGAGGCAATCGCTCCTTCTCCCTCTGGGAGAAGGTTGAGATAAGGGTTGGCGGGAATGACGATGTATTATT
>JBARHM010000407.1:0-1564 GCA_049799235.1 Gallionella sp. | reverse complement strand
TGACCATGTAAAGCCGCCCCGACACGACACTGAATGTCATGATCGAAAACGGCGAGATCGACGCGATGATGTCGCCGCGCATGCCGACCTGTTTTCTCCAGGGCTCGCCCAAAGTGAAGCGCTTGTTCCCCAACTACCGGCAGGTCGAGATGGATTACTTTAAAACTACCGGCCTGTTTCCGATCATGCATGTCCTGGTGATCAAGCGCTCGATCTACGAAAAAGACCCCTGGGTGGCGCAGACACTGTACAAAGCCTTCTGCGCGTCGAAGGAGATCTGCATGCGTGAGCTCTACGACACCAACATTCTGCGCGTTGCTCTGCCTTGGACATCCGCCGAGTTTGAAGATACCACGGCGCTCATGACCGCGGACTACTGGCCCTACGGCTTGGAGCCCAACCGCAACAATCTCGAAACGTTGAACGGCTATCTTTTCGAGCAGGGCTTGACCAAGCATAAGCTTTTTTTGGATGAACTGTTTGCCCGCGAGACGGTGGAAGCGTTTAAGATTTAGCGAGGCTAGAATTCTCTGATACTTAACCAGCACAGATCACAATCATCAGCAGAGTTAATCGGAGGTGTAACATGAGTGAAGTTTTGGCCACAGCAGAAAGCGATAGCGGCACGGCGCCGCGGGGATCCGCGAATATTCGCCATCTTAGCCGGACGGAACTTGAGGGCGGCGGGCAGATCGTTCTCGACGGCAACTATGCCTATGTCGGCCATCAACACCGGGTTCAGGGAACGACGATCCTCGACATTGCCGATCCGCGCAAGCCTAAGGTCGTGAGCACGCTAATGCCGAACCATCCCTGGTCGCACTCGCACAAGGTGCGTGTGGTCGGCGATCTGATGCTGGTCAACTCCGAGTTCGAGCGCGGTCCCGGTCAACGTGGGGATTACCCCGACGGCGGCTTTCGCATCTACGACATCAAAGACAGGACGACTCCCAAGCTCATCACCTTCGTGAAAACCCATGGCAAGGGTGTGCATCGTTTCGATTGCGACGAGAACTACGCCTATATCTCCACCGAGATGGAAGGGTTCGTCGGCAACATTCTAGTCATCTATGACATCCGCAATCCGACGAATCCGAAGGAAGTCTCGCGTTGGTGGATGAAGGGACAGCATGTCGCGGGCGGTGATGCGCCGCATCCGAAGCATGCCGAGCATCGGCTGCACCATGCGATGCGCTGCGGCACCGAGATGTACGCCGGCTGCTGGATGTCCGGCATCTCGATCATTGATGTGAGCGATATCGGCGCGCCGCGTACGCTGTCCCACTACGAATATGATCCGCCTTGTCCCGAGCCGACCCATACCTTCCTCAAGTTGCCGCACCCGATCGCCGGCAAGCAAATCGCGGTATCGACTGAGGAAGAACGCACGCATCGCGGCGCTGATACCGGCAAACCGCACGCGCCGCTGCGCACCTGGGATGTCAGCGATCCGACAAAGCCCATACTGCTGCACACGCGCTATTTGCCAGAATCGGCGACACCTTACCCGGCGGACAAAGTGCGCTTTGGCACCCATCAATTACGCGAGAGAGTGGATGGAGAT
>JBARHM010000406.1:0-2288 GCA_049799235.1 Gallionella sp. | reverse complement strand
GCATAGCGGTCGGATTGGGAGACGGTGGAGAAGATCATGATTGATTTCGCTGCGCCGATTCGATGAAGCGTGCCACCATGCCTTTTGCCAGTTTGCCCTGCAACGGTATCTGCACGCGATGTCCGCTGCCCGGGGCCGTGGTCAGGGCTTCGCCTTTGAGGCCGCACATCTCGTTCAACACGAAGGTTTGATTGCCTGATGGGTGGATGATCTCCAGTCTGTCGCCGACCTGGAAACGATTCTTCACTTCGATCTCGGCAATGCCATCGGCACATGCGACGATGTCACCGACATATTGCTGGCGCGTGTTTTCGGAGTGCCCGCGCAGATAGTTCTGCTGCTCATGGGTGTGGTGGCGCTCGTAGAAACCGTCGGTGTAGCCGCGATTCGCCAGCGCATCGAGCGCGCCTAGCAGGCTCAGGTTGAACGGTCGGCCTGACACAGCATCGTCGATTGCCTGGCGATATACTTGCGCGGTGCGCGCCACGTAGTACATGGATTTGGTGCGGCCTTCGACCTTTAGCGAGTCGATGCCGATCCTTGCCAGCCGCTCGACATGCTCGACGGCGCGCAAATCCCTGGAGTTCATGATGTAGGTGCCGTGCTCGTCTTCCATCACCGGCATCAGCTCATTCGGATGATCCTGGCGCGAGATGACATACACTTTATCCGCCAGTGGGTGGCGCGGTTGCGAGCCGCACTCTGACAACTCGGATTCGCTCAGTGCCTTGTTGAAATCGAAGTCGATCTTCTGGATGTCGCCGGTACCATTCTCTTCGGCGTTTTCAACCTTGTAATCCCAGCGGCATGAGTTGGTGCAGGTGCCCTGGTTGGCGTCGCGGTGGTTGAAATAACCGGAGAGCAGGCAGCGCCCGGAATAGGCGATGCACAGCGCGCCGTGCACAAACACTTCCAGCTCGATGTCCGGACATTGCTGGCGTATCTCTGCGATTTCGTCCAGCGACAGTTCGCGCGACAGGATCACGCGAGTCAGGCCGAGCGATTTCCAGAACTTCACCGCAGCGTAGTTGACGGTGTTGGCCTGCACCGAAAGATGGATCGGCATTTCCGGCCAGCGCTCGCGTACCATCGCGATCAGGCCGGGGTCGGCCATGATCAGCGCATCCGGCCGCATATTTATGACCGGCTCCATGTCCGCCATATAAGTCTTCACCTTGGCGTTGTGCGGCATCAGGTTGCTGGCGACGAAAAGTTTCTTGCCGATCACGTGTGCTTCCTGAATACCGGTGCTCAGCTCTTCCAGCTTGAATTCGTTGTTGCGCGCGCGCAGCGAGTAACGCGGCTGTCCGGCATACACCGCATCCGCGCCGTAGGCGTAAGCAGTACGCATCTTTTCCAGCGTGCCGGCGGGCAACAGCAATTCCGGTGCGCGCCGTGTGCTCATTTCGGCAGCCCCAGCCGCTTCCAGATCGCCACGCTGGGTGCAGCATGGTTCAGCGTATAGAAGTGCAGGCCGGGAGCACCGCCGGCAAGCAGCTGTTCACACAATTTTGTGACGACATCAAGGCCGAAAGCCTGTATCGCTTCGTTATCGTCGCCATAGCCTTCCAGCCTCTTGCGCATCCAGCGCGGAATCTCAGCGCCGCAGGCGTCGGAAAAACGAGCAAGCTGGGTAAATTTCACGATCGGCATGACGCCCGGCACGATCGGAACAGTGACGCCAAGTTTGCGGCACTCTTCCACGAAACGGAAATAGCTGTCGGAATTGTAAAAATACTGCGTGATGGCGGAATCCGCGCCTGCATCGACCTTGCGTTTGAAGTTTACGAGGTCGCTGCTAGCAGATTTTGCCTGCGGATGAACTTCAGGGTAGCTGGCAACTTCGATGTGGAAGTGATCACCGGTCTGTGCCCGGATGAATGACACCAGTTCGTTGGCATATTGGAACTCGCCGGTAGTGGCCATACCTGAAGGCAGGTCACCGCGCAGCGCCACGATACGGTTTATGCCGAGATTCCTGTAGGTATCTAGAATGGCACTGATGTTTTCGCGGGTGGATCCGATGCAGGACAGGTGTGGTGCAGCAGTGTAGCCTTCTGCCTTGATCTGTCGCACGGTATCCAGCGTGCGTTCACGCGTGGAGCCGCCCGCGCCGAACGTGACCGAAAAGAATTCCGGCTTGAGCAGTGCCAATTGCTCGCGCGTAGCGGCGAGTCTTGCCACGCCTTCGGGCGTCTGCGGCGGAAAGAACTCAAAACTGTACACAGGCTTGCTCATGACTTTCTCATTTATTGTGTGGCCTCATCAATTGCGCGGCTGCCGCGGAC
>JBARHM010000405.1:0-1565 GCA_049799235.1 Gallionella sp. | reverse complement strand
GCTCATTGCGGAGCTTGTTCATGTGGTGTGCCCTTGCGTTGATCGCTTCCCTGGTCAATCCGCTGGCCGATGTGCTCTTTACCTATTTGGGAATAGTACGAAACCAGTTTGCGTTTGGAGTGGACGAGCACCTCCCTCTTTACGAGTATGCCCGGATGTACCGTCAACCGCTCCTTTTTTATGGCTTGCTAGCGCTCGCATTGTTGACTTTGGGTGCGATGATCCGGCGCAGGCATCAAATCGATCCCGCTCAGGCTTTCCTGTTTTTGGGATTCACTTCCGCCGGATTTTACGCATTTCGCTACACCATCTTTTTCATACTGATGGCGCTGATGACCGGCATGCCGCATATCTCCGCTTTGACTGAGCGCTATATCATCAGGGCACGGGCATTGATGTTTGCAATGATTCTCGCTGGAATTTCCGGCATGGGATATTTTGTTTTTCAATATGGCGCATGGAAACATGGTCCCGAGCAAACCTACTATGTTCCCGTGCACGCCGCCGACTTCATTCTTGAACAACATCCGCCTGCGCCGCTCTTTAATGCATTTGAGTATGGCGGTTATCTTGGCTGGCGGCTCACGCCGGAGTATCTGGTTTTCGTGGATCCTCGTTGCCTGGACTATGACGTGCATAATTCCTACCAAACAGCGCGCGGCGGATTCTACCGGCCTGTATTCAACAAATATGGCGTGAACACCGTCGTGTTTTATCTGTTTACACCCCTGGTCAACAGCATTCCCGAGGTCACACTTTACATGCTGATGGACGAACAATGGGATCTGGTTTACGTGGACAGGATCTCGGCAGTGATGGTCAGGCATGACCGGAACATGCTGCCAATTACAGATAAATCTCCCGTCTTGAATTATCTGCAACAGGCACTGGAACGCACCCTTGCGATCACGCCTCAAGATACCCAGGCGCTTGTCCAATACGGGCGGGTATTGCTATATCGCGGAAATGTCGAGGGCGCCCGGGAGAAATTCGTTTCTGCACTGCAAATAAATCCCCGGCTAAGGGCGGCACGATATTTTCTTGATGTGCTGACACGCGAAGGCAGATAAGGATTGCAAGATATGCAGCAGAAATATCAGAGTCATGTCCACCGGCTGCTTGATGATTCCCGGCAATATTTATCCTTATAATGACTTATATTTTTGGCCTGCGTCTAAAATCGAATCACTGAATTCTAATCAGACATTGCAACCTATTCATGCCTTCCCGGTTTATTCCCAATAGCAGACTGACTTATCGCCACTGGATTTCGGATAACAATCTTTTCCTGTTGGCTTGCCTGCTTTGCGGTTTGCCGGTGTGGCTGCCGGATTTTCCGCCTATGGTGGATCTTCCGCAGCATGCTGCACAAGTCTCACTGTTCCTCAATCTGGGCAATCCTGATTTTCCTTTTTCAGACCAGTTTCGGCTCAATTTATTTACGCCCGGCCTGCTGGGTTATGTTCTTGTTGCGGCTGTTGCGCCGCTATTGGGGATAGTGGCAGCCAGCAAGCTGATGATCTGGCTTGCGCTTGCTGCCTTTGCGCTATCATCCCGGTATCTGT
>JBARHM010000404.1:0-2549 GCA_049799235.1 Gallionella sp. | reverse complement strand
CTTTGACAGCAGCGTCAGGTTGCCATTGGCCGGATCAAACTGCCACATTTTGCCGTTGTGCGCATTGCCGCCCACATCCTCTTGCAGCGTGATGGTGCCGTCGACGTTCACGGACATGTTGTCGAACATGCTGGGTTTGTCCACACCCACGCCACCAGGCATGCTGGTCGAGTCAAGCAGGATGTCGATCTTGCCGCCGGCATCGACATTCCTGATATCGTCGAAGGTCAGGCGCCACAGGCGGGTGCCGCCCTTTTGCGTGCCGCCGGTCAGATCGGTCTTATCGAGCTGGTCGGTAGTGACGAAATAGAACTCTTTGGGATTGCGCGGATTCCAGGCCCCATCCTCGGGACGGGAGAAGTGGGTGGAAACAGTGTCGCTCAGGCTGAAGCGCATGCCGGATACGATGCTGCTGGTGCGCTCTGCCGCGTTTCCGATCTCGTTGATGATGCCGTCAACATAGACAAACCTGGTCACGCCGTTGGTCAGACCCGCCTTGTCAACCTCGCTGCCAGTCTTGGTCTTGGTGCCGACATATACCGCCAAGGCGTTGCTCATGATGCCGGTGCCCCCATCGTTGTTGCCGATGACCACGGTCTGGTTCTGCGGGAAAGGATTGGCCAGCAGGTTTTCCCAGCCGCCCACATCGCTGCCGCCGGAACCGTTGGTGGCGGTATTGAACTTGCCGAGGATATAACTGCTGCCCTTGCTGCGGCCGGCGGCGACATGAGCTACGGCATATCCGGTCGCACCGCCCTCTTCACCGTTCAGGTAGATACGGGCATTGCTGCCCAGGCCAGTGCGGGGATTGAAGAACGCCTTTTGTTTGGGCAGGTCGGCCGAGCAGAAGCGGCTGAAGGCAACCGTGCTGGTAAAGGCGTCTGACTGCTGGGTAGCCGCGTTCCAGCCGTACACCTTCTTGATCAGGTCGTCGCCAGAGATCACGCGCAAATTGCGCTTGTTGATGACCCATTCGGACACGAAAGCGCCCTTCCCACCGTGGTCGCGGATCACGCCATTTAGATTATCGATCTCATGGTTCATCAGCACGGTGAAAGTGCCATCATCGTTATCGTACGCGCCCAGGCCATCAGGGATGCCGGCCATGCGATAGCCGTTGCGGGCAACGTCGCCGGCGGTCAGGATAGAGGCGAACTCAACGCCGGGAGCGATGCCATTGATGTATGAATCCTGGGAACTGTTCGGACCTTGGGCAGCTTCTGCGCCCATGGCCATGACGACCAAGGCGCTGCTGACCAAAGCTGTAATGCTTTTTTTCGTAAACATGAAGTTCTCCTGTTCTGTATTGAAATTGAAAGCGGTTTCTTGAAACAACCGTCTCCACGCGCAGCCCGGTTGCCTACCTTCCGTGGGATATAAGCGGCAGTTCCTTAGGTATACCAAGCACCGCCTCGCGACGGATGCAGGCTTTGTCGGCCTGCGTAATGAAGTTTGCACATCAAGTATTACAAGCAGATGAAGGATAAGTGATACATGCATGAACCATTCCGTGCTGGCGCTCGACACCGACTGCTTGGTCAGCCTTCAGCCCACGTTGGGCGGAACGCTTGCGGTTTCGCCGAATAATTTTGAATTACGGCGATACGCCCCTGCGGATCTTCCGCCCAACAAAAAACCCGCCTGAGCGGGTTTTTTGCACTACGAAGCCAGCCGGGATTACTTCAGCTTGGTTTCCTTGTACATGACGTGCTTGCGGGCCACCGGATCGAACTTCTTCATTTCGACCTTTTCAGGCATGGTGCGCTTGTTCTTGGTCGTGGTGTAGAAATGACCGGTACCGGCACTGGATTCGAGTTTGATCTTCTCACGCATTTTCCAGGCTCCTTAGATTTTTTCGCCGCGGGAGCGCATCTCTGCCAGCACCCCGTCGATACCGTTCTTGTCGATGGTGCGCAGCGCAGCATTGGTCAGTCGCATGCTGACCCAGCGCTTTTCGCTCTCGACCCAGAAGCGGCGGCGTTGCAGGTTAGGCAAAAAACGCCGCTTGGTCTTGTTGTTCGCATGGGAAATATTGTTCCCGTTCATCGGGGCTTTTCCCGTCACTTGACATACACGTGCCATGGTTCTACTCCAACCGATTTCAAAAGAGCGCGGATTCTACCGAAGTAAGCCGGAATGTTCAACCTGAATTTTGGGCTATCCCGCCAAAACACCCCGCCGCCGATACCTTAACAAAACTGAAATATCCACGGCTTATGCTGCCCGCCAGCCCATTCCAAGGGTACCTACAATGAACACGCTCAGGATAAAGATGGAAAGTCCCTACAAAGGCAAGACCGGTTTGAAGCGCGTCTGGAGCGCATTTTTTTACTCGCTTGCCGGTTTGCGCGCAGCGATCCGCCATGAGGATGCCTTCCGCCAGGAAGTCTTGCTGGCGTGCATCCTCATCCCGGCCGCGTTGTTTTTGCCCGTCAGTGCGTTCGGCAAGGCGCTGATGATCGCCAGCGTTTTGCTGGTGCTGATCGTCGAATTGCTCAATTCCGCAGTGGAAGCTGCCGTGGATCATACCTCACTGGATCATCACGAAC
>JBARHM010000403.1:0-12247 GCA_049799235.1 Gallionella sp. | reverse complement strand
TCGGCCGTATGGTGCACTTGAAGGATTTTCCGACACTGGTGCGTGCTTTTCTGCGCTTACTGTCGGACCAGCCCGAGTTACGAAAGCAGTTGCGGCTGGTAATCGTGGGAGAAGGCGACAGCCGGTTGGAATGCCTTGATCTGCTGCGCACAGCCGGTGCCGAGCATTTGGCATGGCTGCCTGGTGAACGCGCTGACGTGGCCGAAATCATGCGCGCGCTGGATGTATTTGTGCTGCCCTCACTGGGCGAGGGAATTTCCAACACCATCCTGGAAGCCATGGCGACCGGGCTACCGGTAATAGCGACACGTGTCGGCGGCAACCCTGAGCTGGTAGAGCAAGATCGGACCGGTAAACTTGTGCCTGCCGGTGATTCAGCATCGATAACACAAGCCCTGCTCAGCTATGCGATGAATAACCAACAACTGAAAACACACGGCCAAACAGCGCGAGCAATAATCGAAGCTCGCTTCAGCATGAAAGCGATGGTTGCAAATTATCTCGGGGTGTACGACCGCTTACTTGCCGGCAAACACCGTTTTACTGGAGCCCCTGCTCATACTGAGCTAACCAACCTGACCAAGGAATGACCAGATATCATGTGCGGTATCGTCGGCATTTTTGACTACTTCGGAAAGGGCGAAATCGACCAGACGTTGCTAGCGCGAATGAATCAAACCCAATTTCATCGCGGGCCGGATGAAGGCGGCTTGCACACCGAACCAGGCGTGGGTCTCGGCCATCGGCGCTTGTCCATCATCGATCTTTCTTCCGGCCATCAACCCTTGTTCAATGAAGATGGCAGCGTCGTGGTGATATTCAATGGCGAAATCTACAACTTCGTCGACCTGATTCCAGAGCTGCAAGCGCTTGGCCACATCTTCCGCACGCGCTGCGACACCGAAGTCATCGTCCACGCCTGGGAGCAATGGGGCGAAGCTTGTGTCGACCGCTTTCGCGGCATGTTCGCGTTTGCTTTGTGGGATCGTAACCACGAGACGCTGTTTCTGGCGCGCGACCGTATGGGCGTGAAGCCGTTGTATTACGGATTCGCAAAAGACGGCATGCTGATTTTCGGTTCCGAACTCAAGTCGTTGACTGCCTATCCGGCCTGTGGGCGCGAGATAGACCCGTGCGCCATCGAAGAATATTTTGCCTACGGCTATGTTGCCGAGCCGCGCACGATTTATCAGGATGTCCACAAGTTGCCCCCCGGCCACACACTCACCATAAAGCGCGGCCAGCCTGTACCACAGGTGCTCGAATACTGGGATGTCACTTTCCATCCCATAGCCGCACTCACGGAACAGGAAGCGCAAGAAGAACTCTTGCGCCTGCTGCGCGAATCGATCAAGATTCGTCTTGTGTCCGAAGTCCCGCTGGGCGCATTCCTCTCCGGCGGTGTCGATTCCAGCGCGGTGGTAGCGATGATGGCGGGCTTGTCGAACGACCCGGTGAACACCTGCTCCATATCCTTCGGCGATCCGGCATACAATGAATCGGAATACGCCGGGGAAGTCGCAACAAGATATAAGACCAACCACCGCGTTGAGCAAGTCGATCCTGATGATTTTGATCTTGTCGACAAACTGGCAGCGCTTTATGACGAACCGTATGCGGATAGCTCTGCGATCCCGACTTATCGGGTGTGCGAATTGGCACGCAAGACTGTTACAGTCGCATTGTCCGGCGATGGCGGCGACGAGAGTTTCGCCGGTTACCGGCGCTATCGCTGGCACATGAATGAGGAGCGCATGCGCGGCCTCGTTCCGACAACACTACGCCGACCCTTGTTCGGCATGCTGGGCCGCGTCTATCCAAAAGCGGATTGGGCGCCGAAAATCCTCCGCGCCAAAGCCACGCTTGAAGGCATGGCGCGCGACTCTGTCGAAGGCTATTTCCACAGCATCTCCCTGTTGAGCGACGCCATGCGCGATCGTTTGTTCAGCGCAAGCTTCAAGCGTGAGCTGCAAGGCTATCGTGCGGTTGAAGTGATGCAGCGGCACGATACTCACTCGCCCACACGCGAACCGCTCGCTCGCGTGCAATACCTCGACATCAAAACCTATCTGGTCGGTGACATCCTCACCAAAGTCGATCGAGCCAGCATGGCGCATGCCCTAGAAGTGCGCGAGCCACTGCTCGACCACAAGCTGGTGGAATGGGCATCCTGCATACAGCCATCGCTCAAACTGAATGGTCGCGAGGGTAAATATATTTTTAAAAAGACCATGGAGCCCTACCTGCCCGACAACATTCTCTACCGCAAAAAAATGGGCTTCGCCGTACCACTGGCCAGCTGGTTCCGAGGTCCGCTGAAAGATAAAGTCCGGCAGGCAGTGCTGGGCCAGACGCTGGCAGCCACCGGTTATTTCAACTCAGATTATCTGCACGAGTTGGTAGATCAGCATCAATCCGGCTTGCGAGATTACAGCACGGCATTGTGGACGTTGCTGATGTTTGAATCATTTTTGCGCAACCAACAGGAATGCTAAATCAATGAGTTACCGCACTTGTGAGGACTTTATAGGCTGGAAAAATATCGTATTGGCGGTTCCACCTCCGGTTAGATTGTTCGTTGTGGCAGCGATCACGATATAGTGACTCCGGAAAAAAAGAAAGGTATCCCGACCGTATGAGTTCGAGTGCACCCATCATTCTGCTGTTTGGCATGCCCCGTTCGGGCACGACTTGGGTCGGCAAGATTTTTGACAGCCACCCTGACACCCTATACCGGCATGAGCCGGACAGTTGGGGCCTGCTGAATTCTATTCCAATCATGGCGCAGTTGGCGCTGGCTGAGGATTACTCTGAGACCCTGCGCGCCTTCAGCCAGCAATTGCCAGCAATGCGTCAAACCAAGGTGGCCGGCTCTACGCCGATTTTCCCT
The DNA here is from genome assembly GCA_049799235.1 of Gallionella sp. Classification (GTDB taxonomy): domain Bacteria; phylum Pseudomonadota; class Gammaproteobacteria; order Burkholderiales; family Gallionellaceae; genus Gallionella. Next base: position 9,357 of record JBARHM010000403.1, on the reverse strand, counting down.
AAGCGCTACTATTCCTGGGCACGCTTTAACTTATACCGCCTGAGCGTTGCGGCGGCAAAAAGTGCTGCGAAATTCGCTGGCGAGTTGCCGGTGCAGAATTTTATTCGCGAGCAGGATCTGTCTGGCATTCGCGTAGTTTGGAAATCAATCGAATCTCTGGGTCGGCTCGGTGTGATCTCACGCGCGCTCACGCCGTGCTACGGCTTTCATATCGTGCGCCATCCCTGCGGTTACGTTGCCTCGGTGATGCGCGGCGAGTCGCAAGCAAGGTTTACTAGCAATGTGGCTTCGAGCGAGGATTATGGAATTTTCAAAAAATGTCTGGATACCGACACTGCTAGGCAATATAGCATCACGCTCGATAGATTGAAATCGATGCATCCGGTCGAACGCCTGGCTTGGCGCTGGGTACTGTATAACGCCAAGGCCATGGCCGATATCGACAACCTGCCTATCTGCATGACCTTCCGCTATGAAGACCTATGCAAGGATCCACATGGCGTGGCACAGCGCCTGTTCCTGTTTTGTGGCCTGTCGTGGCAGGCGCAGACCGAACGCTTCGTTACCCAGAGTACGGCAAAGGACGTAGGTCGCTACTACAGCGTGGTCAAGGATCCTGTCAAAGCTGCCAATAAATGGCGCAACCAACTATCGGTCGAAGACATCGACCGGGTGTTCAACGTGGTGGCGGGTACTCGCCCCGGCACCCTTTACCCGCGAGATTGATTGCCATGCGCATCCTGCATCTCCTCGATCACTCCATTCCACTGCACAGCGGCTATACCTTCCGCACCGCTGCTATCCTGCGCGAGCAGCGCGCGCGCGGCTGGGAGACTTTTCATCTCACCAGCGAAAAGCAGATCAATTGCGAAGTACTTGAAGAGGAAGTGGACGGACTGCACTTCTATCGCACACCTAAACATGCAATTAACATAAGTTGGATACCTGGGCTGAATCAAGCGGCAGGAATGCAAAATTTGGCGCATCGGCTGCGCGAAGTGATTGCCATCGTGAAGCCCGATATTCTACATGCGCATTCTCCAGTGTTGACCGCATTTCCCGCGCTACGCGTGGGGCATACATTGGGTCTCCCAGTGGTGTACGAAGTGCGCGCGTTCTGGGAAGACGCAGCGGCAGATCTCGGCACATCCAAAGAGGGCGGGATTCGCTATCGCTTGACCCGTGCGATGGAAACCTACGCCTTCAAGCACGTCGATGCCGTCACCACGATATGCGAAGGCCTGCGCAATGATATTGTCTCGCGCGGCATTCCTTCGGCTAAATTGACCGTGATTCAGAATGCGGTCGATATCGAGAAATTTACCATCGGCGGCGCGCCTGATGAACTACTGAAAGCACAGCTCGGTTTGGCCGGTGCGCGCGTGTTGGGCTTTATCGGCTCTTTCTATGCTTATGAAGGTTTGGATTTGCTGCTAACTGCATTGCCGCGCATTCTCGATCAAGCACCGGATGTGCGTGTTTTGTTGGTAGGCGGCGGACCCCAGGAAGAGGCACTAAAACAGCAAGCGCACCAGCTCGGCATTTCAGATAAGGTTGTGTTCACCGGTCGAGTGCCACACAGTGAAGTGAACCGCTATTACGACCTGGTGGACTTACTCGTTTATCCGCGCCACTCGATGCGTCTTACTGAATTGGTTACGCCGTTGAAGCCGCTGGAAGCGATGGCACAGGGCCGTTTATTTGTGGCATCCGATGTGGGCGGTCATAGAGAACTGATTCGTGATGGCGAAACAGGTGTGTTGTTCAAAGCCGGGTCTGCGCAAGACTTGGCGAGCAAGGTGCTTGATTTACTTGACACACCCGAGCGCTGGTCGGCGATGAAAGCCGCCGGACGGCGCTTTGTCGAGACCGAGCGCAACTGGAAAGTGTCAGTGGCACACTATCGCAACGTATACAGTCGTTTGACCGGCAAGGCGGCAGAGTAACGACTATGAACATTCAAGATTTAAAAATGGCCATTGTCGGACCGTTGCCGCCACCTTCGGGTGGCATGGCCAACCAGACCCGGCAACTGGTTGCGCTATTAGAGCAAGAAGGGGTCAGCGTGGAGCTTGTGCAAGTTAATGCTCCTTACCGGCCACGCTGGATCGGCCACATCAAAGGTCTGCGCGCCTTGTTTCGCTTGCTGCCATACCTGTTTCATCTATGGCGCGCCGCAGGCAGAGCCGACTTGTTTCACGTCATGGCAAATTCTGGTTGGTCATGGCACTTGTTTGCGACACCTGCAGTATGGGCCGCCAAGTTGCGCGGCAAGGCGGTGGTGGTGAATTACCGCGGTGGAGAGGCAGATGATTTTTTTGCCAGCGCTATGGCACGGGTGCAGCCGACACTAAAGCGTGTCGATATGATCATCGTGCCTTCCGGTTTCCTGGAAAATGTATTCGCAAATCGGGATTTTGTTACCCGCATAGTGCCTAACATTGTGGATTTGAGCCGCTTCATGCCAGACCATACACGTAAACGAAACCTTGCGATACCGCATATCGTGGTGGCGCGCAATCTGGAGCCGTTGTACGACAACACCTCTGCACTGAAGGCATTCCGGATTGTTCGTGAAGCCATTCCAGGCGCGCGACTGACTATCGCGGGTTCCGGCCCCGAGCGCGTGAAACTGGAAGCGATGGCAAAACAGCTGGGCGTAGCCGAAGCTGTGGTATTTGCCGGCCGAGTAGAAAACGAGCGCATGCCCATACTATATCGCGATGCAGATATCGCACTTAATCCCAGTTTGGCTGACAACATGCCGATCTCGGTATTGGAGGCATTGGCAAGCGGGGTGCCGGTGATCAGCACCAATGTAGGCGGTGTGCCGTATCTGGTGGAAGACGGAAAGACTGCACTGCTGGTGCCGCCGAATGACCCGGAGCGGATGGCCGAGGCCATGCTGCGTGTGTTAAGTGATGAGTCGTTGCGGGAACGCTTGGTTCAATCCGGTCTGAATCTCGTGCGCAGATATTCTTGGGATAGTGTGCGGAATGAGCTCTTTTTGGCATACCAGTTGGCACTGGATGGGACGACGGTGGCTGTTACCCGGGAGGTAAGATAACCATGGCCGATCTCTATACCCGCTTGGTTGCGCATATACTGTTTCCGCTGCATGAACGGCTAAAACATCACACAACGGTCGCTGTGCGAAGGGAGATGGAGCAATCCCAGTGGTGGCAGCCCTCACAGTTGCGTGAATTACAAGTCAGGCGTTTGCGTGAACTGTTGATGAGCGCGAACGAGCACGTTCCGTATTACTGCGATTTGTTTAAACAACTGCGCTTCGATCCAACGCGCGTTGATAGTTTGGATGTGTTGAGGAAGCTGCCGTTCTTGACCAAGGGCGACATTCGCGCCAACACAGAACGACTCAAAGCGAAGAATGCGCAAGGATTGGCGCGTTTCAATACCGGCGGCTCCAGCGGCGAGCCGTTGATATTTTTCATCGGCAATGAGCGAGTCTCCCACGATGTTGCGGCTAAATGGCGCGCCACACGCTGGTGGGACGTGGATATCGGCGACCCGGAAATTGTGGTGTGGGGCTCACCGATCGAACTTGGCACCCAGGACCGCATTCGGTTATGTCGCGATAAACTGCTACGCACAAAATTGCTGCCTGCATTCGAAATGTCGTCGCAGAAACTTGATGATTTCGTGGCCGAAATTCGCAGTTTTCGTCCCAGGATGCTGTTCGGCTATCCGTCCGCCCTTGCCCATATCGCCGCGCATGCCGAAACTAAAGCTATCAGGATGGATGACCTGGGTATCCGCGTTGCCTTTGTCACCTCCGAAAAGCTATATGACCATCAACGCAATATTATCGGGCGGGTGTTTGGGTGCCGCGTTGCCAACGGTTACGGCGGACGCGATGCGGGTTTCATCGCGCACGAATGCCCATCTGGCGGCATGCACGTCACGGCGGAAGACATCATCGTCGAAATCATTGGCCAAAATGATGAGGTATTAGCGCCAGGACAAAGCGGTGAGATCGTTGTGACCCATCTCGCAACCGTTGATTTCCCTTTTATCCGCTACCGCACCGGCGATATCGGTGTGCTCTACGACCAACTCTGCACCTGCGGAAGAGTGCTGCCGTTGCTCAAGGAAATTCATGGGCGCACCACAGACTTCGTCGTTGCGAAGGACGGCACGGTGATGCACGGATTGGCACTGGTCTATGTGGTTCGCGATTTACCGGGAGTGAAGGAATTCAAGATCGTTCAGGAAAGCTTGGATCTAACCCGGGTATTATTAGTAACTGATACAATTTTCCGGCCAGAAAGCAATCAAGCGATCATGGCTGGTTTCAAGCGGCGTCTTGGGGCCGGGGTCGACATTGAAATCGAACACGTACTGGTGATTCCCAAGGAAGCTTCGGGCAAGTTTCGATATATCGTCAGTAAAGTGGCGGCCGGTAGTCTAAGGCACTCAGCATGAGAGATATTATTCTCACCGTTGTGGTGTTTGGTGTCCTGCTACTGACATTCAAACATCCTCACTACGGAATCTATCTGTGGTCCTGGCTTAGCTACATGAATCCCCACAAGCTGGGGTGGGGGTTTGCGACCAATATGCCATTCGCACTCTTCACAGCAGTGGTCACCATGACGGCATTTCTGATCTCAAAGGAACCCAAGCGCCTTCCGTGGACTCCAGAAACCATATTGCTGGTCATCTATTTAGGCTGGGTAACATTTACCACCTTCTTCGCACTCTATCCAGAGTTAGCGTGGGTAGAATGGCAGAGGGTGATGAAGATACAGGTCATGACGCTGCTGACCGCGATGCTGGTCACAGACCGAAAACGCCTGGATGGGTTGGTGTGGGTGATAGCGCTTTCCCTTGCATTTTACGGCGTCAAAGGCGGGATTTTTACGATTTTGCAGGGTGGCATGTATCATGTAAAGGGCCCGGCAACCACTTTCATTGAGGGCAATAACGAGATCGCGTTGGCGCTGATCATGACGGTTCCATTGCTTCGCTATCTGCTCCTGCAGGTGCAGAACAATCTGATTCAGCTTGGACTGGCGACCGCTATGGTATTGACCGGGCTGGCCGCAATCGGGACGCAATCACGCGGCGCCATGCTGGCAGCAGCGGCCATGGGCGGTTTGCTCTGGCTAAAAAGCCGAAAAAAAGCAACCACAGCCATTTTTATCGTCGCCGCAATCGGATTGATTGCCGCGATCATGCCCCAGCAGTATTGGGATCGCATAAACACCATCAAGACCTACGAGCAGGATGACTCGGCAATGGGCCGTATCAATGCCTGGCATACCGCTTTTAACATGGCAAAGGATCGCATCACCGGCGGGGGTCTCCAGGCCTTCCAAGGCCCGACTTTCAAACGGTACGCGCCGGACCCAAACAACGTGCATGACGTGCACAGCATCTATTTCGAACCAATGGGCGAGCAAGGCTTCATTGGCTTGAGCATGTTCCTGCTCATTGGTCTGCTGGCATGGCGAACAGGACGCATGGTGATCCGGGAATGCCAAAATGATCCGGACCGGAAGTGGGCGGCCGACCTGGCTGCCATGGCACAGGTGAGTTTGATTGGATATGCAACGGGCGGTGCGTTTCTTGGTCTATCGTATTTCGATTACCCTTATCATTTGGTCATTATACTGGTTCTGACACATCAAATAGCTGTCAAGAACTCTTGGGGCACGCAGGAACAACCTATAACGGCTGATTCAAATGCAAATCCAACAACGGCCCAAGGCCGCCTTGCCAAGAAACAGCGCTTACTCCCGCCATAAGCATTATATGGAGCAGATAGTATTCCACATTTTGAATGAAATATTTTTTTCCTGCACCACTAAGCCATGGTTACAAGGTATAAATTCGATTGCACAATATCGAATGGGTCCCGAGGACGATTAGCTACTATTAAAGGCAAATAGTTTATGAAATTACGAAAGCCGTGTTCAAAAATATTTATTTTAACCTCGATAATATTTTTTTTATTTTCAATAATTTGTTATATCAGTTACAAAAGTGATATTTTGTATTTAAGATCTATCGTTCGCTCTAATATCTCAACAGAGAATTCACCTAGAGTATTTGAATCTATTAATCACTGGGTCTATCAAAACAAGGGATTTAAAAAAAATCCGGCATATTTTATATTTAAATCATTAGGTCCCACACCAATCCAGGTTTTAAACCAAGGTGGCGATTGTACTGACAAATCGATTTTGTTAATGGCAATGCTTGAATCGATTGGAAAAGACTCTACGCTGGTGATGTTATATGACGCAGATGGAAAAACACCCACTCACACTGTTGTCGAAGTAAGCGACGGACAATTCAAAGCAGTCGCCGACCCTGTCTATGATCTTGTTTTCCCTAATTCCAATGGTGGATTTTATAGCATTGAAGACTTACGAAAAAACCCAGCACTCCTGCTAAACAGACTTGATAATTTACTTCAAATAAGAGGCACATCAAGTAAAATTATTTACTACAGAAGGATAAATGAATCCTATCAGTTTGCCAGCCCAATAAATTGGAATAAAAATAATCTATTAAGAATTACTTCAAATATTTTAGGGGGAATGGGCATTGAGGCTAGAGATATACGCAGACCGCATTTTTTAGATGATCCGAAACTCTTTATTTCTATGGCCCTCTTTATTACCAGTCTATTTTTTATTATTCTCGCTTTGGTTTTCAAAGAAAAGCAACATCCAATCAAGCCAGAATGTTCTACTCCACTGTAGAATTTGAGCTACTCCCCGTAAACCGTACCAACTCGAAGTTAATTCGATGCTTCGTGATGTTGATGACCTGCCCCCCATAGCCCTGCCATTCATATGTAGCAAAGTCCTTGGGTTGCGAGCTTAAACCATTTCACTGCTCGGTTGTTTTTCACCATCTTTGTTCTGACGGTACAGTGCTGCAAATTTCGCAGGCGGCATCCTGTTACAACTGCTATGCGGCCGCACTTCGATATAGTCACGTCTCCACGCTGCGATTTCTACACGCGCTTGTGGCAGTGTTTCAAACCAGTGTTCGTTCAGGCACTCGTCCCGAAACTTGCCATTAAAGCTTTCGATGTAAGCGTTCTGTGTCGGCTTGCCTGGCTGAATCAATAAATGTTCGATTCCCCTTGCGTGCGCCCATCCCAGAAAGGCCCGGCTGGTGCATTCCGGTCCCCCGTCAGTTCGGATCGCTTTGGGATAACCCCGGAACCGTGCCGCCTGTTCGAGCACGCGCACTACGTAGCCGCCTGAGATGCCGTGATCCACCGTGATGTCGACGCTTTCACGGGTATAGTCGTCAGCCACGGTCAGGCACTTCAGTCGTCTGGCATTGGCCAGGCTATCCAGCACAAAATCCATGCTCCAGACCTCGTTCGGGCGCGTTGCTTGCGAAAGTGTTGCGCGTTCACTAATCGGACGCTTAATCTTCTTGCGCCGCCTCACTGCCAGCTTTGCTTCGCTATATAGCCGCCACACCCGCTTGTGGTTCACTTGGCGACCTTCGGCACGCAGCAAGTCATGGATACGGCGGTAACCAAAGCGGCGGCGCTGATGCGCCAGTTCGACGATGCGCGTAGACAACGCCAACGTTTCTGCATCCGTTGCCGGGGCTTCTCGCCAACTGGTTCTGGATAGCCCCACAAGTCGACAGGCACGCCGCTCGGACAGTTGGCATTGCTCGATCATCACACCAATGGCCTGTCGCTTGACTTGTGGGGCTAGCGCTTTACTCCGAATGCGGTCTTGAGCGCTTCCATGTCCAGATGCGCTTCGGCCAGCAGCTTCTTCAGCTTGGCGTTCTCGCCTTCCAGTTCGCGCAACCGTCGCGCCTCGCTGACATCCATTCCACCGAACTTGGCGCGCCATTTGTAAAAATTCGCATCGCTGAATCCGTGTTTGCGGCATAGCTGCACAACCGGCATACCAGCTTCCACTTCCTTGATGAAACCGATGATCTGTTCTTCGCTGAATCGACTCTTCTTCATTTCCGCCTCTCTTCAAAAGCGGACTTTACTAACTTCTAGGTGGTACGGTCTATGGGGAGCAGGTCAGGGAGCAGGTCATGTGGAGCAGCAGATTCAACTGATTCGGCAGCAGCGCGCTTGGTATCAGGCAACATACGGCCGCGAAGCGCTCATGATACGAGAGCTTATCGACATGACGCGAAGAAGTAGATAGTGCTATTCAATGAGCAAATTCAAAGAGGCAGAGAGCGATGATGATCATTCAGCACGGCTTCGGTTGAGCAAAGCTACCGCTTATCGGGCTATCAGAATTGGCGTGGCCACTTCTCTTTACAATTGCATAATCTTTGTTAGAAGCAATCAAATCATAAGACGTTGGAATAATGGATATTGGGAAGTTATATAAATCCTCCATTTTCTTTCCGGCATATCGAAGATTAAGTGGTAATAGAACAAAATAAATCTCACGATTTACCCCTTGTCTTGCCACGGCATCATTAATCCCAGAGAGTTCAGAAGGCAACTGTTCAATATTCGTTAACGGCATATGTCTAACCCGTCTTTTAGCCTCAATCGTAAGAAATAATCCCTCATTCGAAAATAGAAGGGCATCCGCTGGAATGGCGCATAGAAGCTTGCCAAAATCAACTCTACTACTTAACGCTTCGCGATCTTGAGGTTTTCCCTCAAGATAACTATGTGCGTAAAGAGCGTGCAACAACAAGATGCCACCTAAACAGGTTAACACTATCGATGCAATAGTTTTTCGAGACCAAATTCTGAAGCCGCCGATCGCGAGTAGCAAAATAGCCATCACCCCCCAATCATATTGCATCATGAACCGTGAGCCAATTCGTTCTAAGCTGTAGACAGACGCACTAATAATGACCACACTTACGCCAGCAATTAAATATGAAGAAAGAACGAGGACCCCAACTTTCTCCATAATATTAAATGTGTCCCACTTCTTTTTAAGAATGATAAATATGCTGAAAGTAATAACCACTACGAGCACAAGCCACAACCAATATGACCTCATTGATTCCGATAATGACCATAGAGTTGTAATCTCGAATCCCATAGATACAACAGCATCTTCAAAATTTTGCAATAAACTTGCATTGGGGGGAGGGCGATTTCCAAGATACGGGTTAATAGCACCAAAGTGCATTAAATTATAAATAATATTTGGTGCCAATATGATTAGCAGCCCACCCATGAAAACAATAATTCGTAGAAAAGCGTTACGAGAATCCAACTCCCGAACAATCTTTAACATTATTATTGTGGCCAGTAAGGCAACAAATAGGGCGACCCCAGCATTTCTAATCAAATATGCGAGTCCTGCGGTAAATCCGGCGGCCAGCAGCCATATATAATTGGCCATTCCTGGTCGATCT
>JBARHM010000402.1:0-1628 GCA_049799235.1 Gallionella sp. | reverse complement strand
GTAAAGGCCGCCCAACCCCAGGCCGATCACCGTCTCGAGCTGTCCCAGCTGCTCGCGGACCTCGTGGCCGACGGGCTGGTGCCAAAGGATGCCGCGGACCAACTGATCAGCAATCGCCGCTTCACGCGAAGCGACACGCACCCGCTGGCAGTGATCGCCGACCAGAAATGGAAGGACCCGCGCCAGCCGCGCAAGCTCCTGCATCTCGAGGCCCTTACGCAGTGGCTGGCAGACAAGGTCGAGCTGCCCTACTTCCACGTTGACCCTTTCAAGATCGACTTTGCCGCCGTGACCAAGACGATGTCGAGCGCCTATGCCGAGCGCTACCGCATCCTGCCGGTCGCGATCAACTCGCGGGAGGTCACGATTGCGACCTGCGAGCCGCACGTGCGCGAATGGGAGGATCAGATCCGCCAGGTGCTGCGGCTGGAAATCAAGCGCGTTATTGCCAGCCCCCTCGACATCCAGTCCTTCCTGGTCGAGTTCTACAACCTGGCGCGCTCGATCAAGGGCGCGACCGCGAAGGACAAGGGCGCGGTCACCGACATCGCCAACTTCGAGCAGCTGGTGCAGCTCGGACGCAGCGGCAAGCTCGACGCCAACGACCAGCACATCGTCCACATCTGCGACTGGCTCTTCAATTACGCATTTCAGGAGCGCGCGAGCGACATCCACCTCGAGCCGCGCCGCGAGGTGAGCAACGTGCGCTTCCGCATCGACGGCGCGCTGCACCAGGTGTACCAGATTCCCACGCCGGTGATGGCGGCGATGGTGAGCCGCATCAAGGTGCTGGGACGCATGGACGTGGTCGAAAAACGGCGTCCGCAGGACGGGCGGCTGAAGACGGTGACGCCGGACGCCGACGAGGTCGAACTGCGACTCTCGACGATGCCGACGGCGTTCGGTGAGAAGCTCGTCATGCGGATCTTCAACCCCGAGAATCTGGTGAAGAACTACCGGGAGCTCGGGTTCACCGAGGACGATGAGCGCAAGTGGGGCCAGATGGTGAGCCACCCTCACGGCATTATCCTGGTCACCGGCCCCACCGGCTCCGGCAAGACCACCACGCTCTACTCGACGCTGAAGCAGCTCGCCGAGCCCGACGTCAACGTGTGCACCGTGGAAGATCCGATCGAAATGGTCGAGCCGGCCTTCAACCAGATGCAGGTGCAGCAGTCGATCGGGGTCGACTTCGCGAGCGGCATCCGCACGCTGATGCGCCAGGACCCGGACATCATCATGGTCGGCGAAATCCGCGATTTGGCGACCGCCGAGATGGCGATCCAGGCCGCGCTGACGGGCCACCTGGTGCTCTCAACGCTGCACACCAACGATGCGCCTTCGGCGATCACGCGGCTGCTCGACCTCGAGGTGCCGTCGTATCTGCTGCAGTCCACGATACTGGGTGTCATGGCGCAGCGCCTGCTGCGCACGCTGTGCCCGCACTGCAAGGAGCCGCACGAGCTGGACGATTCCGCGTGGGAACACCTGGTGTCCCCCTGGAAGGCGGCCAAGCCCGTGGGCTCGACCTACGTCGCCAAGGGCTGCCTCGATTGCCGCATGACGGGCTACATGGGACGCATCGGCATCTACGAAACCATGGTGATGACGCCCGAGCTGAAAAAGGC
>JBARHM010000401.1:0-2751 GCA_049799235.1 Gallionella sp. | reverse complement strand
CACAATAATAATTAGAGGTAGCGTCTCATCCGTGCCAGCACAGTTTCGCGCGGGAACAAGGCCAGCACGGCATCCACCGACGGGGTGTGCGTCTGGCCGACCAGCATCACGCGCAACGGCATCGCCAGCCTGGGCATCTTCAGATCATGCTTGGCCAGCATCTCCTTTATCAAAGCAGCCAGCGCGGGTGCCTCCCATGCGACATCTGCGAAGCGTGCCGCAAGCTCGCCTAACGCGGGAAGAACTTCCGGCAACAGGTGGGTGTCTATCAGATCCCGGGGCGGGTGTATTTCGATATAGAACACCTCCGCCTCATCGGCCAACTCGAGCAAGGTCGCGGCGCGCTCCTTGTACAGGGCGATCACTGCTTCCAGTTTCGGTGAGTCGCTGACCTCCACGCCGCGATCAGACAGATGCTTGCGCACAATGTCTTCCAGGCGTTTGTTGTCGGCCAGTTTGATGTAGTGCTGGTTGAGCCAGCGCAATTTTTCGGGATTGAATTGCGCTGCAGATTTGCTGATGTGGCGCAGATCGAACCATTCGATGAACTGCTGCATAGAGAATATCTCTTCATCGCCGTGCGACCATCCCAGGCGCGCCAGGTAATTGACCAATGCTTCCGGCAGATAGCCGTCTTCGGCATATTGCATCACGCTCATAGCACCATGCCGCTTGGACAGCCTTTCCCCGTCGCTGCCCAGTATCATCGGCACGTGTGCATATTGCGGGATGGGCACGCCCAGCGCCTTGAGGATGTTGATCTGGCGCGGGGTGTTGTTGATGTGATCGTCGCCGCGGATGACGTGCGTGATGCCCATGTCCAGATCGTCCACCACCACGCAGAAATTGTAGGTCGGTGTCCCGTCGGCGCGTGCGATGATCAGGTCATCCAGCTCGATGTTCTCGAACACGATCTTGCCCTTGACCATGTCGTCCCAGGCCGCCACGCCGTGAGCGGGATTCTTGAAACGCACCACCGGTTTGACCCCTTCAGGCGGAGTTGGCAGAACCTTGCCCTGCTCCGGCCGCCAGTGACCGTCGTAGCGCGGCTTCTCCCCGCGTGCGCGCTGCGCCTCGCGCATTGCATCAAGCTCTGCCGGGGATGTGTAGCAGTAATACGCTTTGCCTTCATCCAGCAACTGCTGCAACACATCCTTGTATCTGTCCATGCGCTGCATCTGATAGAACGGACCTTCGTCGTAATCCAGATTCAACCAGGCCATTCCGTCCAGGATAGCCTGCTCCGACTCCTGCGTTGATCGCTCCAGGTCGGTATCTTCGATGCGCAGAATAAACGTGCCGCCCGACTTGCGCGCATATGCCCATGAGAACAAGGCGGTGCGCGCTCCGCCGATATGCAAATAACCGGTGGGACTTGGGGCAAAGCGGGTGCGTATGGTCATGACTTGGACGAAAGAGCCAATAAAGAAGCGGACATTTTACGGGCTTTGCGCTTTGCGCGCACCATGTTGTGACTTGTTGAAAATTGACTTTTTGAGTTGCGATATGCTCTAATTCCCGCCCGGTTTAGGGCGGTTAGCTCAGCGGTAGAGCACTGCCTTCACACGGCAGGGGTCACTGGTTCGAACCCAGTACCGCCCACCAGCAACATATCAGGTGCTCAAAGCAACAGGTCCAGCATTGCTGATACCAGTCAATCTTTTTTGAAATTTTCCCGGCCTTTTGCGAAAACCAAATGCATACCGAACTAAAAAATAGCATTGCTCAACTATTTCAAAAGGGAAATGTTCCGAAGGCAGAAATACTATTGCGCGCGCATCTTGAAAAGGAGCCCAATGATTATGAAGCATTTTTCTTTCTTGGCAAAATTGCCGAAGCAATGAATCTTCCACAATTTGCTCTTGATTACTTTAATGAATCGCTAAGATTGGCTCCTTATTGGCAGTTGCCAAAGGAAGCCAGGACTGTAGTGATCAAACAATTAACTGAAAGCCAAGGGCAGTCAGAGATTGACCGGCCAAAATCCCGGCTGGTCGAACAAGCTGAAAAATTCATATTGATCAAGGCATGGGGTTACGGGTTTTGGTCTGATGTTAGCCACGTTTTGGCCCAGCTATTGGTGGCGGAATTAACAGGTCGTACACCTGTCGTGCATTGGGGCGCGAATAGTTTGTTTGGGGATGGGACTTCCGCGAACGCTTTCGAGTTTTATTTTGAAACATTTTCGAAAGTTGGCATAGCCGACCTTCAAAAAGAAGGATTCGATATTTGGCCACCGAAATGGAATCCCGATAATTTGATCGAACCTGAAATCAATAAATGGAGCGGTCCCAATTCACGTATTGCCGGACTCTATCTTCTGGGCCGGAATGAACGGGTGATCGTAAGCGATTTTTTCAGTTCTGTAGTTGATATACAACCATGGATCCCGAGAGAACATCACTTGTATGGTCTTTCGATTGATGAATTGTGGAAGTATCTTGTGCGTCAATATTTGCATCCTAAAAGTGAGATTTTGGAAGCAGTAGACAGATATCATAAAAGATATTTTGCTTCGCAGGATTTCCTCGCTGTTCACATGCGAGGTTCTGATAAAACGGTTGAACAGGGGTGGTACCTAGATGAAGTCAATCAGCAATACAAGGCGCTAATCGAACAATACCTGTCGACCTATAATTTTCAAAAGATATTTCTCATGACAGATGACACACGGATTCTCGATTATTTCAAGCAATCCTATGGCGAGAAGATCATCACCACCGATTGCCAAAGAACGAGCAACACGACAGG
>JBARHM010000400.1:0-3574 GCA_049799235.1 Gallionella sp. | reverse complement strand
CTGCAAGCTGCGTCACTTCGGCGAAATTATATGTGTAGGGGCCGACCAGCACGGGTGTGCCGACTGCGCAGGCCTCGATCAGATTCTGTCCGCCGAAAGGCAGTAAACTTCCGCCAATAAAGGCGATATCGGCAGCGGCATAGTAACCGAACATTTCACCCATACTGTCGCCCAGTACCACCTGAACATTTTCTGCAACAACCCGGTCCTCGCTTCTGCGCTGAAAAATGATGCCGCGAGTTTCGAGCAAATTCGCAACATCGGGAAAGCGTTGCGGATGTCGGGGTACAATGACCAGCAGCAAACCTGAAACATGTATCTGTTTGAGCGCGTCCAGGATCAGCGTCTCTTCTTCTTCGCGTGTACTGGCGGCAAGAAAGATCTTACGTGTTGTTCCGAAATGTTCACGCAGATTCCTTCCCAATTCCAGCATCGCAGATGGTGGCTCGATGTCGAATTTGAGGTTGCCCATCACAGAAACATTCTTACCTCCTAGCATCGTCAAACGCGCTGCATCTTCCCGGGTCTGTGCAGCGATGGCTGTGAGCTCACCCAAGGCATTGCGGGTCAGCTGAGCAAAACGCTTATATCCGGCTGCTGATTTTTCTGACATACGCGCATTCAGTAGCACCAATGGCATGCTGCTGGTGTGGCAGGCATGGATCAGATTGAACCAGATTTCCGTCTCCATCAAGATGCCGAGATGCGGGCGAAAATGACGTAAAAAATTATTTGTCGCAAACGGATAATCGTAGGGAAGATACACACGCAGCACGCTGTCGCCATAAAGCTGCTCTCCGGCCTTGCGACCCGTGGGAGTGGTGTGGGTAAGCAATATTTGATGGTTGGGAAACGAAGTGCGCAGCTGCGTGACGAGGCTTTGTGTGGCGCGCGTCTCCCCAACTGACACAGCGTGCAGCCATATGACAGGTTTGTTGCTGTGTAATGAATAAAAACCGAACCGCTCACCGATGTGATGCAAATAATCCGGCTGCTTGCGCGCACGCCAGATCAGGCGAAAAACTACATATGGCAGAAGCAGCCACAGCATGAAGGTGTAGAACGATCTCATCATTGGAGCTTCGATACGCCATGCAATGCGGTGATCACGGCGGCGATATCCGGAGTCTGGCCGATGCCGCCGAGATTGACGACATTTGTGCCTGCATGCAAACCGGTCAGCGCCGGATCAGTGGCGGTGTAAATTCCGATGGTGGACACATTCAGCGCAGCCGCAAGATGAGCAAGGCCGGTATCCACGCCTATGACTGCAAGGGCACCGCCGAGCAGAGCAGCAGCTTCGTATAGGCTTAGACGCGGCGGCGTGACGGCACCAGGAATAGCCGCGGCCAGACGCAGGCTGCGCAGCCTTTCAAATTCACTGCCCCATGGCAGGACACTACGAATTCTTTTCTCATGAAGATATTGCCCGAGTGCTATCCAGTTTGACTCGTCCCAAAGTTTGTCAGAGCGACTGGTGGCGTGCAGCAATACTGCATAAGAGCCCTGCACAAGCCATGTGAAATGCTCAACTGAAGGAGGATGTATTCCATAATCGGCATGCCCGTCTACTGTATAGCCTAGTGCTTGAGCGACCAACTGGCGGTTTCGTTCGACCGCATGTTGACCCGATGAGACAGCAAATTTCCTTTGATACAGAACGGATGCGAGCGGTTCACGCGCACTATGCTTGTCAAAACCGCAGCGCAACCCGTGTGCGCCACGCATCAGCAAGGCACTTTTTAGCAGACCCTGAGTATCAATCGCGAAGTCATAGTTTTGTGAAGACAACACAGAACGGAAAGACGCAATTTCACGCCAAGTGACGGGACTCAACAGCCTGCCGCGCCAGCGTCGCAGTGAGACAGGAATGATTTTGTGAATTGCAGGATGTAACTTAGGTAGAGCCGCAAAGTCTTCCTCAACCACCCAATCGATTTGTGCGCTCGGATAATGGCGCACTATATCTGTGACGACGGGCAGGTTATGTAAGACATCGCCTAGCGACGATGTCTTGACCAGCAATATGCGTGGTGAATCAATATTGGTAAAAATCAAACCCATAAAGATATAAATTAATAATATGAAATAATGTATCTTATAGGATGATGAGATTGTTTAGAAATAGCAAAAAGCAACACAGTCACGTTTGAAGTTGCGGCAATTCGCTATCAGCACATATATATTTATGTGCGGTATCATTCGACCAATGCCAGATTTCAAATTTGATTCAAATTGTATTATCACGCTTCAGGCTTAGAACAATTCGTTTATGATCAAATTTGGTCTGCTATTTCAGAGAATTTTGGATGAAACGTTCTATAAGATCATAAATATATGCATTAATTAGTTAGAGGACAAACATGCAAAATGAAATACTGCAAAGAGCTGAAAACGAAATAAGCATAAAAGATATAGCAAAGATAATTAAATGTAACTTTAAGTTGATTGTAGGTTCGGCAATTGCTGCACTGCTGATTTCAGCGGCCTACATTATTCTCGCTCCAAAACAATATGAGGCAAGATGGCAAATGCAGATGGCTCAATTCAGCACCAACATCACAAGCAATAGAAACAACAGCACCAACAGCAATAACAACAGCGAAGAGCCTGCAGCTTTGGTTGAAAGATTGCGTTCACCAACGGCATATACCGCTGATGTGCAGCAGAATTGCGGCATGCCTGCAAATGGAGAATTTGGCGATTATTTGGACAAGAGATTAGAAATACAAACGACAAGGAATATGACGGCGGCAGTCGGAATGAAGTATCGTGGAGTGAGTTCTGTGCAGGTAAAGCAATGTGCAGAATCGATTGTGTCGATGATCATAACTCAGCAACGCAGCATGATAGAAGAACAACTTGCTGGTCGGCTGGATCAACTTGTGAAGTATCAGCAGACTTTGGCGGAGGAACAACGGCAACTCGAGAAGATGAACAAGTCCGAATTGGGCAGCATGGATTTCATGGCCAGGCTTGACAGGCTGCGTTGGCTGCGCTCACGAATAGATGAATTACAAGAAGAGTCTTTGCTGTCTAGAATGCATCCGGCCAAACTGATTTCCCCCATATATATGCCGAGCAAACCGATTTCACCAAAAGTAGGCCTAGTGTTGGCATCAGGGTTATTGATAGGCTTGATGCTCGGTATATTGCTTATCTTTGGGAGAGAAGTATGGCGCAAGACGGCGTGAGCACAATATGACTTTAGTTCTACTGGTAAAAAGAGCACGAGCTTGCACTGTGGACACCGTGCATTTTCTCAGGTGACGAAAATTTAGAGAGTAATCAATTCAGTGCGAAACAAATACGTGACAAGGCAAACCCAAACAAAATCGTTAGTTGGAGAGGGCTCATGAGTGCTGTTAATGCAGTTATCCTTGCGGGCGGGAGCGGCAGTCGCTTGTGGCCGCTATCTCGCCAGCAACTGCCCAAGCAATTCCTGGCGCTGGATGGCAAAGATTCGCTGATAAAGACGACAATCAATCGACTGTCTCCGGTGATTGATGCCAAAAGCGTTTTAATCGTTACCCAAGAGGCTCACGCCAAAGGTGAGGCATATCACGCCCTGCTA
>JBARHM010000399.1:0-3762 GCA_049799235.1 Gallionella sp. | reverse complement strand
ACCCCCTGCACTAGCACCGTCCACTTTTTTTTTGCCAGAATTATCGAAATCTTCAGCAGCGAACGGGGAATGGCGCAGTTCAAACTTGCCGTGCTGCTGTATCACCAGGCGCGCCTGCGCGTCATCTTCGCAAGCCAGAGCCAGCAACTGTCGCGGGTCGAGCAGGTCGGCGACTTGCGGGAGCGCCCGGCGGATCAGCAACGGTTTTTTTTGCCAATAGTCACGGAGAAAGTCACTGACAGTCAGTCCGCCGAGCAGGGCGAGTCTGTTTCTCATAGTGAAATTATATCCCCACCATGCAGCGACATTGCATGTCGAAAAAACTATTATCGTGTGCCCGAAAAGTGTTTAGAATGTGGCACAGGGGGAAACATCAATGCAGTGTGTATTACTCACTACCGGGATGGAGGCGCCGCACTTCGAGTTGCCGGATGCCGACATGCAGACTTTCAGCCTCACTTCGCAACTGGGAAAGAAAAATATCGTGCTGTATTTTTACCCCAAGGACGATACGCCCGGCTGCACCATGGAGGCCAACGAGTTCAGCGATCTCGAAGAAGAGTTTGCCAAATTCGGCACCATCGTGATCGGGGTCAGCCGGGATGATTGTCTCAGCCATGCCTCGTTCCGCGACAAGTACGGCCTGTCGGTGTTGCTGCTCTCCGATCCCGACGCCCGCGTCTGCAAACGCTACGGCGTGATGTATGAAAAAGAAGCCGGTACTGAGCCCGGTCGAAATGTGGAAGGCCAGAAGAAGCTTTCTATCAAACGATCCACGTTCGTGATCGATCAGCACGGCAAGCTGCGCCATGTCATGTACGGCGTTCAGGCGCACGGGCATGCGCAGGAAATCTTGAAATTGATCAAGGAGTTGAAATGATAATCGCAAAAGACAGCGTGGTTTCCCTGAACTATGAATTATTCGACTCTGAGGGCGAGCTTCTTGAACAGGTCGAAACCCCGATCAGCTATCTGCATGGCGGATACGATGGCATCTTTCCTCTGGTTGAAGAAGCCCTTCAGGGCAAAAAGACCGGCGATCGATGCAGCGTTACGATGCAACCCGATGATGGCTTCGGCGAATACGACCATAGCCTGGTGGAAGTCGAGTCGCGCAGTTCATTCCCGAAGGAAGTCGCGGTAGGCATGCAATTCGAGGGCGGCCCTGAAGGCGCAGACGATGACGACTATCTGTTGTTCACCGTGGTGGACGTGACTGACTATGAGGTAACGGTGGACGGTAACCATCCGTTGGCAGGCAAGACGCTGACTTTCAACTGTACCGTGACAGGCGTGCGCCAGGCCACAGCGGAAGAGCTGGAACATGGGCATGTGCATGAGCTGGGAAGCCACGTGCACTAGCAGCTGAAGAAGGCGGTTTGTCGGCTGCCCGTTCTTTAGTAACCTGTTTTGAAGTTGTACTCGATGCAGGAGTTATCCAGGGCAATGGCTACACCATGAGCGAAGACAGAAACCGCACTCTTTTTGATCTTGCAGCCGATTCCATGATGATCCTGGATCTGGATGGGACTATCCGCGACATTAACCGTACCGGTTACGAGCGGCTCGGTTATATCCGGGATGAGCTGGTCGGAATGCACATCACCCGGCTTGACCCGCCCGAATTTGCCGTCAAGGTCGCCCAGCATCTCGACGATATCGAGAATGTCGGAGGTGCCATTTTCGAATCCGCGCACCTGCGCAAGAATGGCGCGGCCATGCCGGTGGAGATCAATGCCAGAATCATCGAGCTGGATGGCAGGAAGGTGATATTCAGCATCATCCGCGACATTTCCTCGCGCAAGACTGCGGAGCAGAAGATCGCGCGATTGGCGCATTTCGATGCGCTCACCAATCTTCCCAACCGAGCCCTTTTTTATGACCGTCTGGATCAGGCGTCTGCGCGAGCAAGGCGCTATCACCATAAGTTTGCCATCATGTTCATGGACCTGGATGGTTTCAAGCAGGTCAACGATGAATTCGGCCATCATGTCGGGGATAGTCTGCTGAAAATGGTGGCCGGGCGTCTTACCGAAAGTGCGCGCGACATGGATACCGTGGCACGTGTGGGCGGCGACGAGTTCATTTTCATACTCAACAATATCGAACATGCGGATAACGTTTCACTGGTGGCCAATAAAATTCTGGATTCGTTGTCTCGCCCGTTCGCGGTCAAAGGAACAAAATGTTCGATCGGCTGCAGCATCGGGATTTCCATTTTTCCGTACGATACCGATGATACGGAGACGCTGGTCAAAATGGCGGACGATGCGATGTATCTTGCGAAAAAGGGAGGGAGAAACAACTATCAGTTTTTCAACCCTCAGCCCGGCAAGGAGCCATTCATGCATCAGGAAGTTTTACCGATCAAGTTTACCGACTAACCACTCCGCCACCTGAGCCGCCCCTCCGGCTGTCACGCGCGGTTGTTGCCGGCTGTGTGTTTTTGTTTCGTCCCAGAGGCTTACCAATTCTGTTGCTATGTCTCCCCGTTCCAATGACCGCCGCGGCACTTCGCGGCACATGCCATACAGTTGCAACCACTCTACCAGTACAGGAGATTCCGGCCAGTCGGGACGGGCAACATATAATACAGGCGTGGCGTTGCATGCGGCTTCGGTGAAACTGCCGTAACCAGGCTTGCACAATAGCGCGTCGCTGCTGGCGAGCAGATCGCCGAATTCCAGCGACAAGGATTCAAGTACGATGGCATCCGGATGTTCGACCTGCCAATCCGCCTGCACCAGCCAGCGCACACCGTCCATCCTGGGCCATCTTTCCATGGGCAGGCGGCTGGAGATGCCGCCCATGCTGACCAGCACCAACTTCTCTTCATTGGATAACCTCAGGCGACGTTTCAGTTCGTCGCGCCGGTCATTGCCTGTATCGGCGATGGGCGCGACCTCAACGAGATTTGGCAGATGCGCCATCTCCATGCCGGGGGTGGCGCGCAGGAAAGCATCAGCCCGGCTGTAACATTCCAGTATTTGTGCAGAGATGGTGTCATCACCGCAATAATGGCGGTAGATATCAAACCAGTTCAGCGAGCACAGCGCGGCATTCGGTATGCCCGCGCGCTGGGCGCCCGCCAGAGGCAGATAACCGACGTTGGAAAACACCAGATCGGCTTTGAGTTCGCGCAACAGGAGCGCCTCGTCGGCGATCCGCTTATCCCAATCTGCATGGAAGGCACGATAAGACATGCAACTGTCCTCGACACATACATCCAGGGCTGAAGACATCACCATGCCGATATCGCCTTCGCTGCGCAGGTAGGTGAACGGCGCATGGATGCGCGAGCGCAGGTGGGAAAACGGTACGCTGGAACGCACTGTAAGGCGAAACTGGGGCATGTGCTGATGGAGCCGGTTCAGGATAGGCGCGGTCTGGGCGACATGGCCATATCCGTGACCGGAAATGGAAGCGACGATGTGGGGCATTGAGAGGTTTTTCCAAAAATTACATCAATGAAGGAACGCGAATGCGGCGGTTTATTGCGACCTTATAATGCATATCATCTGAAATCTGAATGCAATTGTACAATATTGCACAACCGGTTCGATTCGAACAGTAAGTATGCTAGGCAGGGGAAATATATCCTTCCAGTGAGACTATTGTTCTCAGTCAGGGCAGACATCCAGTGATCCATTTCCGGGCTGTTATTTGCTGACAGGAACAGGAAAAACAGTCTAAAATCGGTGCGAAGCCGATTGGCGCACTTTCACTGTACGTAATCAGGCGGTGCTGACCATCATGCTGCAC
>JBARHM010000398.1:0-3783 GCA_049799235.1 Gallionella sp. | reverse complement strand
GGGCGGAGTTGGACTGGGACTGGCTATTTGCCGCTCCATCGTGGAGGCGCACGGCGGACGGATATGGGCGGATAATCATCCTTCCGGCGGAGCAGCATTTCATTTCACTTTGCCATTGACCAAGCCGCCTTTGATCGAGCAGGAAGAGGCTGTGCAATCATGAAACCAGTTAATTCACTAGTCCGTCATTCCGGCGCAGGCCGGAATGACGCAGCCTTGACCCAATCCGGCACTATCATCGTCATCGAGGACGAAGCGCAGATACGCCGCTTCCTGCGGACGACACTGTCCGCGGAAGGGTACAGGGTGATCGAGGCGGAAACCGGCAAGCAGGGACTGACCGAAGCCGGGACACGCAAGCCGGATCTGGTCGTTCTCGATCTCGGCCTGCCCGACATGGATGGCGTCGAGGTGGTCAAGGAGTTGCGCACTTGGTCTTCCGTCCCCGTCATCATCCTGTCCGCGCGCGCTCAGGAAAGCGACAAGATCTCCGCCCTCGATGCTGGCGCTGATGATTATCTGGTCAAACCTTTCGGCGTGGGCGAGTTGCTTGCGCGGATGCGAGTGGCATTACGTCATGTGCCTTCAGCCGCGAATGGGGATGAAGGCATGTTCTCGGCGGGCGAATTGAAGGTGGACATGATACATCGCAGGGTCTCGGTCAGCGGCGTGGAAGTTCACCTCACCCCGATCGAGTACCGCCTGCTAACCGTGCTGGCTAAGCATGCGGGCAAGGTGCTGACGCACCACTTCCTGCTCAAGGAAGTCTGGGGGCCGAACTATGTGGAGCGAGCCCATTACCTGCGCATCTATATGGGTGTCCTGCGACACAAGCTGGAGAAAGATCCCGCGCGCCCCCGCTTCCTGTTGACGGAAGTCGGTGTGGGATACAGGTTCGCTGTTATTTGACCCCCGGCTTTTAGCCTATACGGGGGCGCTGGATGACAGCAAAGTGTTACTTCATTTGTCTCACCGCCGTTGCGCACTCGGTAATCAGTGTCGGGCCGCGATAGATCAGGCCGCTGTATATTTGTACCAGCGATGCGCCTGCCTTGATCTTTTCTGCCGCATCCGAGCCGTTCAGGATGCCGCCGACACCGATGATGGGCAGCGCGCCTTGCAGTTCATCGGAAAGTCGGCGGATCACGGCGGTGGATCTGTCGCGCACCGGTGCGCCGCTCAGCCCGCCGGGCTCCGCGCCATGCGGAAGATTCTCCACGCCCTCGCGCGACAGCGTGGTGTTGGTGGCGATCACGCCGTCGATGCGATGTTCGATGAGCTGCGCGGCGATCCGTTTGATCTGTTCCGGGTTCAGGTCGGGTGAGATCTTCACGGCAAGCGGCACATACTTTCCGAATTGCTGCGCCAATTTATCCTGTTCCCTCTTCAGTTGCAGGAGCAATGCGTCCAGTTCATCTTCACCCTGCAACTGCCGAAGATTGGCGGTGTTGGGCGAAGAGATATTGATGGCAACATAGCCGGCGTGCCTATACACCTTGCGCAGACAGACCAGGTAATCATCGGCCGCGCGCGCTATCGGCGTGAACGCATTCTTGCCGATATTGATGCCCAGAATGCCGCGATAACTGGCGCGCTGCACGTTCGCTACCAGCCTGTCCACGCCTTCGTTATTGAAACCCATGCGATTGATGATGGCGTTGGCCTGGGGCAGGCGGAACAGGCGCGGCCTGGGGTTGCCGGGCTGGGGCAGCGGCGTGACGGTGCCGATTTCGATGAAGCCGAATCCGAGTTCCGCCAGCCCGTTTATGCATGCGCCGTTTTTGTCGAGCCCGGCGGCAAGACCGACCGGATTGGGAAATGTCAGTCCCATCACGCTGCGCGGATCTTCGGCTGGTGGAGATGCGAGCAGTCTGCTCAATCCCAGGGTATGCAGGGTGCGCAGACCGCCGAGTGTAACGTGGTGGGCGGTTTCTGCATCAAGCGCGAACAGGGCGGGGCGGATTAATGAGTACATGGATGGTTTCAGTGACCTCTGGAAATTCGTCTTTTCCGCGCGAGCGAATATGGCGAACCGGTCAGTTTTTCCTTGCGACCACAGGGATCGGAAACTTTTTCTTTTGCCTGAACATCGTGCCGCGCTGTTTTCCGCGCCAGTTTTCCGAGATTACATCGCCGAGCTGCAGGCATAGCATCCCGAACAGCGCATAGCCTGCTTGTGCGAGCAGCGGATGTTCAAGGTTGATTTCCAGGATGCCGCCATTGACCCGGTAACCCGTTACGGCGAGGTTGGCGACGATGATCCCCGATACGGCGGCGAATACCAAGCGTCCCCAATCACCGTTTCCCAACCCGGAAAAAATCGTGCTCTCATGCCACAGCAGTTGCAATGCGATCTGCAGCAGCAGCGGCGCCAGCCACAGCAGCCAGAACAATTGCTCAGGCCATGCGGCTCCTCCTAGCAGGCCGGTCACAGCGATAACCCCCAAGCCGGCGATGAGTATCTCATCGCCGGGTGCGGGTAAGGTGATGCCGCGGGACAAAAGCTTTAGCGCTCCCGGCAAGGAACCCAGCAAGGCGCGGGTACTGAGCACCGCAGGAGCAAGTGTCGCGAACAGCGGGGTATAAAGCAACAACTGCATGGCCGGATTATCCGGTTGTGTAGTCCAGCTCGACACGAACAGATTCAAAAAAACCAGCAACCAGACCAGCATTGCGCCTGCCGCCCCCATCCATAATAAATAGTCGCGTTGCACCTTGAGCGGGTTGTTGCCGGTAAGCAGTTTGGTCATGTGATTGACGAGTAGAATGTAGCCGGCCAGCATCAATGTGGTAAGTAACGTTGCCGGAGGATTCGCGATAGCGGCCGGAGTCTCGGCGGGGAATTCCTGCCATTCAGAACCGCTTAACCAGAAACCTGCGAGCGGCAACAACAGCAGGGAAAACACAAAGATGCACAGGCGTGTTTTCATGATGTTCCTGTTTCGGTTGAGCTCAGGCCGGACTTGCCAATAGCAAGCCATTCACCATCAATCAATCCCTGCGCAGGCTGGTATTGTGTCTTGTAAGCCATCTTGCGGCTGCGCTCTATCCAGTAACCAAGGTAGATGAAATCAAGTTCGAGTTTGCGGCAGAGCTCGATCTGCCACAGCACACTGTATATGCCCAAGCTTGCATGCGGCAGATCAGGGTCATAGAAAGTATATACCGATGACAATCCATCGCTGAGCAGGTCGATCACGCTGACCATGCGCAGCACGCCCTGCCTTTCCTGATAACCAGCGACTTGCCCGCTTGCGGGCTTAGTCGAATGGCTAGTAGTTCCATCAGCATGGTCGAAGGGATCACGAAATTCCACCAGCACAGAATCCACATGGCTTTGCAGCAGGAAGTTCTGGTAGGACTCGCGGTCTTCATTGTCCATGCCGCCATCCTTGTGGCGTGCGTGCTGATAGCGTTGATAGAGTTCGTAATGCTCTGGATTGTCCTGCAACGGATGCAGCGTAGCCTCGAGACCGGAGTGTCGGTTCCACGCGCGCCGCTGCGAGCGATTTGCCCTGAACTGTTTTGCCAGAACGCGCAACGGTACACAGGCATTGCAACTATCGCAGCGCGGGCGATAGGTGTAGGTTCCGCTGCGCCGGAAGCCGTGCCGGACCAATTCCGAATATACTGTGCTGCTGATCAGGAAGGCAGGTGTGGCGACCTGCGAGCGAGCCTGCAAACCGGGCAGGTAGCTGCACGGGTACGGTGCTGTCAGATAAAAATGCAGCGCGGAAAGCGGAATGTCATTAAGCAGGCTCATGTGAAAAGGTCGGAGTCGAA
>JBARHM010000397.1:0-1711 GCA_049799235.1 Gallionella sp. | reverse complement strand
CAGTTTCTATGACCGAACTGGCTTGCGTGGTCGTTAGCAGATAGGGCTTCTGTCAACGGCCCCGGCGTGCCACTGGTTTTGGCGAGAACAAGGCAGGCTGGGGCATGGATTGATGGCGAGCGGCCTCAGAAAGGTGTAGGTGTCCTGTCGGCGATTGTTGAGGCTTGGCTGGTTGTTGTCCATGACGCTGTTGCTGCTCACGCTGCTGCAGATTGCGCGTCTTTTGGCCCTGTCCCCCTCGTGCTGGCTGATTGCGGTCACCTCTTCTTCCCGTCGTATAGCCGGCACGTCTTTGCCCTTGCGGCTGGCGAGGCGGGCGCGGGGCTTCAGCGCGAAGATTTGCAGGAGGAACAAAGCTGTCTATCGCCACTTTTGGAATCTCGCGTTTGATCAAACGCTCGATATCTTTGAGGTATTGTAGTTCTTCCTTATCCACCAGTGAAATTGCCGCACCGCTACTGCCTGCGCGCCCGGTGCGACCGATACGATGAACATAATCTTCCGGGACGTTAGGCAGTTCAAAATTCACCACATGCGGCAGTTGATCGATGTCCAGTCCGCGTGCGGCGATGTCGGTGGCGACCAGGACCGGCATAGCGCCGTCCTTGAACTGCGCCAGGGCTTTGGTGCGCGCCGGCTGGCTCTTGTTTCCATGTATCGCAGTGGCGGGAATGCCGTCTGCGATCAGTTTCTCGGTCAGCCGGTTCGCGCCGTGTTTGGTGCGGGTGAACACCAGCACCTGTTTCCAGTCGTTATACTTGATCAGATGCGACAACAAATGGCTCTTCAGCTTTTGCGGCACCAGATGGATGCTTTGCGTGATCAGATCCACGGTAGAGTTGCAGCGCGCTACCTCGACATAACCGGGGTTGTGCAGCAGCCCGTCGGCGAGGTTCTTGATCTCATCGGAGAAAGTCGCAGAGAACAACAGGTTCTGGCGATGTTTGGGCAGTAGCGCGAGGATCTTTTTGATGTCACGGATGAAGCCCATGTCCAGCATTCGGTCGGCCTCGTCCAGCACAAGAATCTCGACAACGGAAAGATCCAGCGTCTTTTGCCCGACGTGATCGAGCAGCCGTCCGGGCGTTGCGACAAGAATATCCACTTGCCCGTGCAAAGCCTTCATCTGCGGATTGATGTTTACACCTCCAAACATCACCATGGATTTCAGCGGCAGATATTTGCCATAGGTCTGCACCGATTCTTCCACCTGTGCGGCTAGTTCGCGCGTCGGAACGAGGATCAGGCAACGCGGCCTGCCGGGGCGAGGGTGGGCAACAGGTTTGGCTGAAAGGAGATGCAAGATAGGCAACGTGAAGCCGGCGGTCTTGCCGGTGCCGGTTTGTGCGCCGGCCAGCAGATCGCCGCCGGCCAATACCAGCGGGATTGCCTGGGCCTGCACCGGGGTGGGTTTAGTGTAACCCGCATCGGCGATAGCGCGCATGAGAGGTTGTGCCAGATTCAGACTGGCGAAAGCGATTTCATTATTAGACAAGGCGAGGCTCCTGCGACGGCCCACAGCTCAAAAAGAGCCGCACCAATCGAGGCAGACGAATAAGTGATCGAAGTGGATCGGGAGTGGATTGTGACCGCAGCGCTGATTGGTTTGGCGCAGGGCGGTGTGCATTATACCTGCCTTGTGCATATGTAACCATCAATAATGGTGCGAATGATGCATTTGTGCAGCTGCGATGGGAAGGCTGATTTGACC